>JBFJMP010000007.1:0-17090 GCA_041633895.1 Nitriliruptoraceae bacterium | reverse complement strand
GGAGGATGCCCTCCGCCGGTTCGCCGCCGAGGCCAGCCACGAACTGCGCACCCCGGCAACGGCCATCCTGAACGCCGTGGAACTCCTTCGCAGCGGCAAGGTGCGCCCCGACCAGGCGGACAGCGTGCTGACCGTGCTGAGCCGGCAGGCCGAACGCCTGATCGCCCTCACGGAGTCGATCCTCGACCTGTCGCGGGTGACCGATGCCCCCCGGCAGGTCATCCTCGAGGCCGTCGACGTCGGCGCCGTGGTGGCGCAGGCGGTGGCGTCCGTCGGGGCGGCCGCCGGAGAACCGGACGTGACGACACGCGTCGAGGGCTCGTGCATCGCTCTGGCGGCCCCGGTCGAGCTCGAGCGGGTCGTGGTGAACCTGGTGCAGAACGGACTTCGTCACGGGGCGGCCCCGGTCACGGTGTCGGTCGCCGGGGTGGAGGGGGAGGTCCGGATCGTGGTCGAGGACGCCGGGGCGGGTGTCGACCCCGCGCTTCGCAGCGAGCTGTTCACCCCGTTCAGGCGTTCGGACAAGGGCGGTGGGAGCGGGCTGGGCCTGTCGATGGTGCGCGCGCTGCTGCGCACGATGGGGGGGACCATCGAGTACGACCCCCTCCCCGACGTCCCCGGGAGGTTCGTCGTCCGACTCGGGCGCCCATCGTGAGGTCCGACTCGGGGATGACCCGGGAGGTCATTGCCGCGGGTGAGTGCGCGTGGGACGGTGGCCATGGAACGCGACCCACGCCGGAGGATCCGCATGGACACGACGACGACCGCCACCGTGACCGGCAGCGACGTGATGCGCCAGTTCCTGCCCACGTCGCCACTGGTCGCCCACCTCGGGATCGGACTCGACGAGCTGGATGACGGCCACGCGCGGCTGCGGCTGCCGTTTCGTGACCACAACGTCACGATGGGCACGGTCGTGCACGGAGGCGCGATCGCGGCGCTCATCGACACGGCGGCAATGGCGGCGGCCTGGGCGGGCGCGGACGTGCCCGAGACGCTGCGGGGCGCCACCGTCAGCCTGAGCGTGAACTACGTGTCCGCCGCCGACGGTGTCGACCTCATCGCCGATGCCCGCGTCGTCCGCCGCGGCCGGCGGCTGACGTCGTTGCAGGTCGAGGTGACCGACCCGTCAGGCGACGTGGTCGCCACGGCGATGGCGACGTATCAGGTCGGCTGACGGCGCAGGCGACGAGCCAGGCCGAGGGCGACCAGTCCGGCGAGCGCGGCGCCGCCACCCGTGACGGGCAGCGGAGCGGGCGCCGGGACCTCGCCGTCGTCGACGGCGTCCTCGGCAGGGGGTGCCGGTTCCGCGACATCCGTCGGCGCCGGCGCCAGGCCACTGCGGTACGACAGGATCGAGTGCAGGACGGCACCGCCGTTGACCGTGACGCCGTAGTCCGCGAGTCCGTACAGGTGGGGGTTCGCCTCCGTCTGGGTCGGCAGGATCGCCCCGAAGACGGCCACGACACCCTCACCCACCGGCAGTTCACCGAGCGAGGTGAAGCCGAGGCTGGTCCCGACCGTCACGCCGCCGGCGTCCTCCCACGCGGCCGTGGTGACGCCGTGGTGCGGGGCCTCCGGCTCGCCGTCGCCGGAGCGGAAGCCGAGCGGCACCTCGTAGTAGGTCTGGGCCGGCAGGCCCGCGAGGTCGGCCTCCCACGCGTGATCGGTGTCGCCGAAGTCGACGTGGCCGGCCTCGGCGGCACCGAACGCGATGGCGTCGCCAGCGACGAGTCCCATGTCCACGAGCAGTTCGACGGCGCCGTCGGTCAACAGGACCTGCCCGCCGGCACTCGCGAAGTCGTGCAGTGCGGTTGCCACGGCCACTCGATCCGCGGTGCCACCGGCGCGGGAGGCCGGCATGGCATTGTCCGCAACCACCACGGTGTCGAACGAGGCGATGAGGTCGACGGTGGCGACGTCGGCGACGTCCAGTGCGGTGACCGGGACCCCGGCGTCCGCGGCGAGGTCCTCGAAGTAGCGCAGGCGCGTCACGTCGTAGTGGACCGGGTCCTCGCCCTCCTCGAGGTCGAACCCGAACCCATCGGCGTCGGTCGACGAGACGATGGCCGGGTCGTCGAGGTAGGCGACGCGACCGAGGTCGAGGTCGGCGACGACGTCACCGGTGACGAGTGCCTCGACCCACACCGACTCGAGGATCCCGCGGACCGCGGCCGCATGGGCCTCCTCGAGCAGGCCGAACCAGGCGTTGTTGGGCACCAGGTGGCTCAGGAAGTTCTCGACGTCGATCTCGACTGCGCCCTGCGCGGCGAGCCAGTCCCCCATGAACCCCGAGTCGTCGTAGCCGACGATGTCGTAGGCGGTGGCGTACTGCGCCGGCTTGGTCCCGAGCCCCGTGTCGTCACCGGCGAGGCCGAACAGGTCGTCGATCACGACGCCGTACTCCTCGAACGTCCGCTCGATCGTCGCGGTCATGTTCTGGGCCAGCTGGAGTTCCTGGGCCTGGCGGGTCGGCGACCACTGCCCCGCGGGCCACATCATGTCGGCGAACGAACCGGTTGCCGAGGTGAGCTCACCGTGGATGTCGGTGGCCGTGACGAGGTTCGGCAGCGACGAGACGAAGTCGACCCAAGCGATCGCCTCGGGTTCGGACAGCTGCGTGTTCGCACGCTTGGTCCAGCCGATCGTCGGGAACTCGCGGTTGAGGTCCGCGCCGTCGGTCACGCTCGTGTGCGGCGCGCCGCCGTTGTTGGCGTTCCCACGAGGGAAGCCGAGGCCGGTCGGGTCGAGGAGGTCGCCCGACGCCCACGCGTCCGGGTTCAGGAACGCCAACCAGAGCACCGTGTCGTCGAGGACCTCGGCCAACGGGAAGGCCGCATCGCCGGACGACACGACGTGGTCCGGCTCGTCCACCGACAGGCGTGCGATGTCCTCGAGGTAGCGCAGGCCGCCCTCGCGCCCCGCCGACTCGTTCCCGTGGATCGACAGGGACGCGGCCACGTGGGCCTTGCCCTCGTCCGGGACGGTCTCGTCGGTGACGCGAACCACCCAGATCGGGTGACCCGCGAACGACGTGTGCGCGTCGTCGCCGGTCCACTCGGCGAGCGTGGCGACCTCGACCACCTCCGGGTTCACAGCCTCGATCGCCTCGAGCACGGCCTCGAGTTCCAGGCCGAACTGCACGAAGCTCACGCTCGCGAGGGGTTCGGCGACGATCCGCCCCCCACACAGACCCTCGGTGCCCGGGATCGTGCACGTCGGGGCGGCCACCGCCGCTGGCGCGGCGCCGATCCCGACGGTGCCGGCGAGCAGGGCGGACGCGACGGCCAGGGCGCGACGGGACGGGCGCGTGGACATGGTGGAAGACCTCGGCAGGCAACAGGGAGACGACAACGGCAACGAGCGCTGGCCACGCCAGTCACGTTGGGATCCTCACCAGTATCCCAGACTCGTGTGACGGGCACGTTTCGTCACGCGCCGACGAGGGCCTCGAGATGCGTGACGGCGACCTCTGGTCCCGGCAGGGATGCGAACGCCGACTGGAGTCGGCGCGCCCCGGCCGCGTACGACGGTTCGTCGAGCACGGCACGCACGGAGGTCGTCACCGCGGCGGGGGTGACGGTCATCGCGTCGAGGACGATGCCGGCTCCGTTCGCGGCGATCGCCGCACCGTGGGCGAACTGGTCGGCGCCGAGCGGCACCGCCACCACCGGCACCCCGCGTGCCAGTGCGCCGAGCACCGTCCCGGTCCCCCCGTGGCACACGACGGCCCCGCAGCCCTCGAGGACCGGCCCCTGCGGCACGTAGTCCTCGATCCGCACGTGAGGGGCCGCCGGCAGCATCAGGTCACCACGGGCAACTGACGGGCCAGTGGTGACCACCGTCGGCGCGCCGGCGTCCGCCGCCCCGTGGGCGGCAGCTGACACGACGTCGGGGAACGACCCGGCGAACACCGTGCCGAACGACACGTACACCGCCGCGTCCAACTCGTCGACCCACGGCGGCACGACGGCATCATCGACGACGTCGAGCACGTTCGGTCGGACGTGCACCTGCGGTACCCCGACCGGAGCCGTCGACGCGTAGGCAGCCGGCAACGTGCAGATGTGGAGCTGCCCGTCGAACCAGGATCCGGTGGCGGGCGGGAGGTCGAACCGCGCGCGCAGCAGGTCGAAGTCGTCCTGGCCGTCCACGAGCGGCAGATGGAACAGTTCCGCCTTGCTGAACGGAAAGGACAACGCGAACGTCGCCCATGGGATGCCCCGACGCTCGGCGACCAGCGCACCGGCGAACTCGGCGTCCTCTCGGACGACAAGGTCCGGGCGAAGGTCGTCGACGAGGTCCAGCAGGTCGACCGCCGCTGCGAGTGCCTGTCCACGCAGGAACATGCGATGGAACTGCGCCCCGACACCTGCCGCCTCGTCCTCCGGCGTCAGCGGCTCCTCGATCGGCCCGCTCTCGAGCCAGTGGCGCCCCACGCCGTGCGCACGCTCGCCGCGCGCCTCGATCCGCTCGACGAAGGCGGGCGAGGTCGCCATGTGGACGTCGTGTCCGGCGGCCCGCAGCGCAGCCGTGAGGCCGAGCAACGGGTTGAGGTGCCCGTCGGCAGGCTGGACGGTGACCAGGACTCGCACGGACCCTCCCCTGTCGGCCGGTCCGGAGCAGTATTCCGCGTCGACGGGCCCGACAACGACCACCCGCCGCGGCGCCTTGCGGACCGGACGAGGCCGCGCGCGGTCACCCGGCGAAGCAGCCGAACGCCTCGTTGGCCAGGTCGATCCGGTCGATCTCGACGGTGCCCCCGTCGACCGCGATCACCAGGTCCGTGAGCGTGCCGGATGCCGGACCGCAGTCCCCGGGTGGTCCGTCGAAGCCGTACGTCAGCGTCCCGGACAGCACCTTGTGCGTGCTGGCGACCGCCGGCACGGGCTCGTCGGGCTCCATGACGTCGTCGCACCAGTTCGCGAACAGGTCCGTACCGAGGCTCACCTCGACCTGCCAGTCCGCATGCGGCAACTCGATCGCCTCCCCCGCCGCGCCGGCCATCGTGAGATCGGTGGCGACCAGCGCCACCGTCTGGTCGGGTGTGCCGATCGCGAAGCCGATCCCGCACCCCCATGACTCCAGATCCGCGCCGGCCAGCCGTTCGACGGCCGCAGCCTGCGGCCCATCGCCCGAACCTGACCCTGCCCCGGGCTCCGCGGAGTCGGAACCGCACGCCACCAGGGCGAGCATCGCCGCCGTGGTGGCTGCCAGCACTGGCATCCGTCGCATGTCGTCGTCCCTCAGACCTGGACCGGTCACTCGCCGGTCCCTTCCTGTCGTCCCGGTAGGACGCCACGCCCGACCGTGCGGTTGCACCCCCGCCCGACTCGGCATACTGCCCGTCACGAGAGGTGACCCCGTGTCCACACCATCCACCCCGTCCGATGCTCCGCCGGATGCCGGCGACGCCATGACCTTCGCCGACCTCGGCCTGCGCAGCGAGTTGGTGACCGTCCTCGATGGCCTCGGCTACGAGGAACCGACGCCCATCCAACAGGCCTCCATCCCGCCACTGCTGGGCGGGCGCGACCTCCTCGGCCAGGCCGCCACGGGCACCGGCAAGACGGCGGCGTTCGCCCTGCCGCTCCTCGAGCGGCTCGGTCCCGCCGGCACCCGCGGTCGGACCCCCGTCGGGCTCGTGCTGGTGCCGACCCGCGAGCTGGCGATGCAGGTGTCGCAGGCCATCCACACCTACGGCCGCGCCCTCGACGCGCGCGTGCTCCCGATCTACGGCGGCCAGCCGATCGGCCGTCAACTCAAGGAACTCAAGCGGGGCGTCGACGTCGTCGTCGCCACGCCGGGGCGCGCCGTCGACCACCTCAGCCGACGCTCACTGGACCTGACCGACCTCGAGGTGGTCGTCCTCGACGAGGCCGACGAGATGCTCGACATGGGCTTCACCGAGGACCTCGAGTCGATCCTCGACGAAACGCCCGAGACGCGCCAGACGATGCTGTTCAGCGCGACGATGCCCAAGCGGATCGCGGCGCTCGCGAAGCGACACCTGTCCGACCCGGAGCGCATCACGATCGAGCGGGCCGAGCCGGCCGCCGGCGACCAGCCCAAGGTCCGCGAGGTCGCCTACGTCGTCACGCGCCACCACAAGCCCAACGCGCTCGCGCGGGTCCTCGACGTCGAGGCGCCGACCGCCGCGATCGTCTTCTGCCGCACTCGCAACGACGTCGACGAACTGACCCGCACGATGAACGGCCGTGGCTACCGCGCCGAGGCGCTGCACGGCGGGATGGACCAGAACCAGCGCGACCGGGTCATGGACAGTGTGCGCAGCGGCGTCGCCGAACTGCTCATCGCCACGGACGTCGCCGCCCGCGGGCTCGACATCGACACCCTGACCCACGTCGTCAACTACTCCGTCCCGTCGGCGTCCGAGGCCTACGTGCACCGGATCGGCCGCGTCGGCCGCGCCGGGCGTGAGGGCACCGCGATCACCTTCGTGGAGCCACGTGAACACCGCGCCAAGAAGGCGATCGAGCGCCACACCGGGCGCACGATGGAGATCGAGACGGTGCCGACCGTCGCCGACCTGCGCGCGCGACGACTGGAACTGATCCGCGCGGCGATGCGCGAACACATCATCGAGGACGACCTCGACACCTTCCGGCCCGTCGTCGAGTCGCTTGCCGACGAGTTCGACCTCGTCCAGATCGCCCTGGCCGCGGTCAAGTTGGTCCACGACGAGACCAGCTCCGACGGCGACGAACGTGACGTGCCGCAGGCCGAGCTCCACCACGACGGCGGCACGCCCGGCAAGGGCAAGAAGGGCCCGAAGGGCGGCAAGGGCGACCGTGGTCCCCGCGACTCCGGCGGGCCACGCCTCACCAAGGACGGCGCCGCGCGCCTCTGGATCAACCTGGGCCGCGAGGCCGGCATCCGCCCCAAGGACCTCGTCGGTGCCATCGCGAACGAGACCAGCCTGACCGGCCGTGACGTCGGTGCCATCGAGATCCGGACGCGGTTCTCGCTCGTCGAGGTCCCGGCCGGCGCCGTGGACGAGGTCATCTCCGCCCTGTCGAAGACCCACCTGCGGGGCAAGAAGCCCAGCGTGCGCCACGACCAGAAGCCGTGAGGACCTCGGCGCGCAACACCGCCCTTGGCGTCATCGCCGCCCTCACCGTGGCGACGCTGCCGGCCACCTCGTTCGCTGCCTCGGACGACCTCGTGCTCGACCGGGTGGCAGGCGACGACCGCGTCGCGACGGCCGTCGCGATCAGCCGCGAGGGGTTCAACTCCGCGGACACCGCCCTGCTCGCGCGCGCGGACGACTTCGCCGACGCCCTGGCCGCCACACCTGTCGCGGCAGCCCTTGGCGCCCCCCTGCTGCTCACCGACCGTGATGCCGTCCCCGCCGAGGTCGACGCCGAACTCGCGCGGCTGGGCGTGGACACCGTCGTCCTCCTCGGCGGCGAAGCCGCCATCGGTCCGGGCGTCGCGGCGGGCCTGGGCGACCGTGAGGTCCGCCGCATCCACGGCGTCAACCGCTACGCCACCGCGACCGAACTGGGGCGCGAGCTGGACGGGCCGACGGGCGCGGTCGTCGCCTCGGGCGAGGACTTCACCGATGCCCTGAGCGCCGCCCCGTTGGCCGCCCACCTCGGCTGGCCGTTGGTGCTCAGCCTGCCCGACCGCCTGGACACGTCCACTCGTGAGTTCCTCGACGAACTCGACCCGGCCGAGGTCCTGCTCATCGGTGGGCCCTCGGTGATCGACGGCGACGTCGAGGCCGACCTCGCCACGCTCGCCGACGACGTCACCCGGCTGGCCGGGACCGACCGCTACACGACCGGCCTCGCCGTGCACGACGAGGCCGTCGCCCGCGGGATGGGCACCGACACGATCTGGCTCGCGACCGCGCGGGCGTTCCCGGACGCGCTGGCGGCGGGCGCCACCGTCGTCGCGACGGGTGGCTCGCTCGTCCTCGTCGACGGGCAGGACCTGCGCGAACCCCTGGAGGTCGCCCACCACCTCGCGGCGCTGGCCGACGCGCCCGAACCACTGCGACGGCTCGTCATGGTCGGAGGTCCCGGTGCGATCACCCGCGACGCCCTGTGGCAGGTGTCCGTCGTCCTCGACGGCGCGGAACTGCCCCGTGGCGGCCTGACACTGTTCCCGCGCAACCGCATCGTCGCGTTCTACGGCAACCACACCGCGGCCTCGATGGGCGTCCTCGGCGAGCAGCCCCCGGACCAGGCCTACGCGCGACTGTGGGACCAGGCCGAGCCGTACGAGGTGCTCGGGGACCGACAGGTGCTGCCGACGTTCGAACTGATCGTGACCGTCGCGACGGCCGGGCCCGGCGACGACGGCGACTACAGCAAGTGGTCCTCGCCCGACCAGATCCAGCCGTGGTTGGACGCCGCCCGGCGCCACGGCGTCTACCTCCTGCTCGACATCCAACCGGGGCGCAGCGACTTCCTGACCGAGGTGCGCCGCTACGAGTCGTTCCTGACCGAGCCGGACGTCGGCATCGCGCTGGACCCCGAGTGGCGCATGGATGCCGACGAGGTGCCGGGGCGCAGCGTCGGCGAGGTCGACGCCGCCGAGGTCAACGCCGTCGCGGACTACCTCGCCGAGATCGTGCGCACCCACGCACTGCCGCAGAAGCTGCTGGTGGTCCACCAGTTCCAGACGCGGATGGTCGAGCGCAAGGACCTCATCGAGAACCCCGCCGAGCTCGCCGTGCTGTTCCACATGGACGGCCACGGCAGCCAGGGTGGGAAGCGGAACACGTACGCGGCGGTCAGCGACGTGACCGGACGGTGGTGGAACGGCTTCAAGCTGTTCTACGACGAGGACACGGACATGATGGAGCCAGCCGAGCTCCTGGGGACCGTTCGTCCCATTCCGGACCTCATCAGCTATCAGTGATACCCATCCGGTCGATTTCCCGATACCGTGTCACCACCACGCACCGGGTCGGGGTCACACGCGTCCAACAAGTCCGTTGGAGCTACCCGCCCCCGGAATGCGTTCAGATTGGAAACACGTCATGCCAGAAGGCACAGTCAAGTGGTTCAACGCCGACAAGGGTTTCGGGTTCATCAGCCCGGCCGAGGGCGGCGAGGACCTGTTCGTTCACTTCTCCGCGATCCAGTCCGACGGCTACAAGTCGTTGGATGAGGGCCAGCGTGTCAGCTTCAACGTCGGTCAGGGCCAGAAGGGCCCGCAGGCCACGGAAGTCACGCCTCTCTGAGGTACTGACACGGTGACCATGAGGTTCGCACAGGCATAGCCAAACGAACAGCACGGTCAAGACGAGCCCCGCCTCACCGGCGGGGCTCGCTCCTTTTCCTGCCGGATCCCCCGATCACGTCCCTCACGCTCGGTGGCCGCACGGTCACGCTCGATGCCGGGATCGACGACCGCCACCCCGTACCCTTCCGGACACGTCGCCGCCGTCTCCCGTGCCTGCCACTCCTTCGGCGCGACGCTCCCCCGCGCGCCACACCCCCTGGCGTCTCCCTTCGAAGCGCCAAGGGTGCTTGATGTCTGCTGCTGTCCCCGACGCTCCGCGTGCCGCGTGGAAGCTCGAACTCCGTGATGCCCTGACCCGCAACCCGCGCGTCGACCTGCTGTCGGGCCTGGTCGTGGCCCTGGCCCTGATCCCCGAGGCGATCTCGTTCTCGATCATCGCGGGCGTCGACCCCAAGGTCGGCCTGTACGCCTCGTTCTCGATCGCGATCATCATCGCGATGACCGGCGGCCGCCGCGGGATGATCTCGGCAGCCACGGGCGCGATGGCGCTCGTCGTCGTGCCCCTCGTCGCCGAGCACGGCGTCGCCTACCTCTTCGCGGCCACGATCCTCGCCGGCGCACTCCAGGTCGGCTTCGGCTACCTCGGTGCCGGGGCGCTGATGCGCTTCGTGCCACGCACGGTCATGACCGGATTCGTGAACGCGCTGGCGATCCTCATCTTCCTGGCGCAGGTCCCGCACATCCTGCTGTCCGACGCCGTCGACCAGTCCCAGCTGCCGATGAACCTCGCGTTCATCGCGATCGGGTTGGCCATCATCTACGGCCTCCCGCGCCTGACGACCGTCGTGCCCTCGCCGCTGGTCGCCATCGTCGTCCTGTCCGCCGCGGCGATCAGCATGGGCCTGGCCCTGCCGACCGTCGGGGACATGGGCGAGCTCCCGGGCGCCCTGCCGTTCCTGAGCATGCCCGACGTCCCGTTGACGCTCGAGACGTTCCAGATCATCCTGCCGTTCTCGATCACGCTTGCGCTGGTCGGCCTGCTCGAGTCACTCTTGACCGCGCAGCTCCTCGATGACCTGACGGACACCGACTCGGACAAGAACGTCGAGTCCCGTGGTCAGGGAATCGCCAACATCGCCACCGGCTTCCTGGGTGGCATGGCCGGCTGCGCGATGATCGGCCAGTCGATGATCAACCACAAGTCGGGCGGACGCACGCGCCTGTCGACCCTCGCGTCGGGCGTGTTCCTGCTCATCCTCATCCTCGGCCTCGGTGACCTCGTCGCCCAGATCCCGATGGCCGCGCTCGTCGCCGTCATGATCATGGTGTCCATCGGCACCTTCGACTGGCACAGCGTCACGCCGTCGACCCTGCGACGGATGCCGAAGACCGAGTCGGCCATCATGGCCGTCACCGTCGCCATCGTCGTCCTGACGCACAACCTCGCGTACGGCGTCGGTGCCGGCGTGGTGCTGTCGGCCGTGTTCTTCGTCCGCCGCGTGGTGCACGTGGTCAACGTCACGAGCGTCGTGGACCCCGACGGCGTCGAGCGCCTGTACGCCGTCACGGGTGAGTTGTTCTTCGCCTCCACCAACGAGCTGATCCACGCCTTCGACTACGACGAGGTGAGGGTCGACCTGGTCGAGATCGACCTGAGCGACGCGCGCGTGTGGGACACGTCCGCGGTCGTCGCCCTCGACACCGTGGTCGCGAAGTTCGCCGAGCGGGGCATCACCGCCGAACTGATCGGGCTCAACCGCCACGCCGAGGCCCTGCACAGCAGGACCTCCGGTGCGGTCTCGGTCGGCAGCCACTGACATGCCCGTGCCCGCCCACGTCGTGACGTCTGCGACGGCGGGCGCGCGTCTGGTCGACCACCTGCGTGACCACCTCGGTGTCGTCGTGCGCCGCGCCGTCGGGCCATTGATCGCGCAGGGCGCGGTGCAGGTCGACGGACGGGTCGGACGCATCGCCGACCCGATCACGCCCGGGCAGGTCATCGAGGTGGACGCCGCCGCACTGGACGACCTCCATGCCGACGGCCTGACGGTCCCGCCCAGCGACGTCGCCGTCCCGATCCGGTTCGAGGACGAGGACCTGCTCGTGGCGGACAAGCCCGCCGGGATGCACGTGCATCCGATGGGGCGCCACCGTGACGACACACTGGTGGGCGCGATGCTCTGGCACGCCGGGGCGCGCGCCGACCACCCATGGACACGGTGGCGCCCCCACCCCGTCCACCGGCTGGACCGCCCCACGAGCGGGCTGCTGCTGGTCGCGAAGTCGCGGGCGATCCAGGACGCGGTCGCCGACCAGTTCGAGTCCGGGGTCCTCGAGCGGACCTACCACGCGACCGTCGTGGGCGAGGTGGCGGGCGAGGCGGGCACGATCGACCTGCCGGTGGGGCGCGACCCGGACCGCGACTACCGGCGCGCGGTGGTCCCGGTCGAACGGGGCGGCCAGCCAGCGCTGACCCACTGGCGCGTCCTCGAACGGCACGACGGACGCACGCTACTCGAGGTCCGCATCGAGACCGGTCGGACGCATCAGATCCGTGTCCACCTCGCAGCACTGGGCACGCCGATCGTCGGTGACACGCTGTACGAGGTGGACGCCGCCCGGTCGGAGGAGGGGACACGACCGCGAGCAGCGACCGACCTCGCGCTGCGTGCCGTCCGCCTGGAGTTCCGTCATCCGGGGTCTGGGCACGCGATCCGGGTGTCCACCACCCCCGGTCCCGATGGCGCACGCTGACCGGCCACATCACCGAGCGCAGGGCGCCGCCCGATACCGTCGCCTGACGCATCCTGCAGGAGGGCCAACCGAGTTGGCCGGGAACCGGTCCCTTCCGACACCGTCGCTGGACGGGCGCCACATCGCCGCCGCAATGGGCCTCATCGGCATTCCCCTGGCCCTCCTCCTGCTCCTGCTGTCCGATGCGGTGACCGTCCGTTGGATGGTCTTCGGTCCGGCCCTCATCGTGGGCACCGTGGTCGTGATCACCTTTGCGACCCGCCCGCTCGACGGCTGGCCCGCCGCCCTCCTCATGTGGCTGCAGTTGGGCGTCGCGACGGTCGCCATCATCTCCACGGGGTGGGCGCACAGTCCACTGAGCGCCCTCCTGTCCCTCCTTCTCCTGTTTGCGGCACTCACCCAGCGGATGGGGTTCTTCGTGCCCACGATCGCCGCGACCGTCCTGGCGTCGGCACTCACCACGGTCGCCGACCCCGACGCGCACCCGACCGAGTGGGCCGAGTTCACGTTCGGCACGATCGTCCTGGTCGCCATCGGCCTGACCATCAACATCCTGACGAACGGCCGCGCCGAACGCCTTCGCCTGCTCGCGGATCGCGAGGAGCGTTTCCGTGGCCTCGCGGAGAACGCCGACGACGGGGTGTTCCTCCTCCGACTCGCCCCCGAACCCCGCTTCGAGTACGTCAATCCGGCCCTGGCGAGGATGCTGGGAGTGGCCGTGGAGGACGTCTACGGCGACCCAGAACTGGTGACCCGGCTCGTCCACGAGGACGACCGGCACCTTCGTCCCGTGTCCCGCGCAGGCACCAGCGACCCGATCGATGTTCGCCTCACGAGCGACGCCGGCGAGCGCTGGGTCGCGGTCGTCACGCAGGCCCTCCGCGACCAGTCCGGGGAGGTGCACGCGATCCAAGGCGTGGTCCGTGACATCACGCGTCGTCGCCAGACCGAGGATGCGTTGGGCGCGGCGCTCGAACAGGAGCGCGTGGCCGCCGACGAGCGGTTGCGGCTCGATGCCATGCGTGACGGGTTCCTTCGGGCCGTGACGCACGAGGTCCGGACACCGCTGACCACGATCCGCGGGATGAGCGAACTGATGCTCCAGCGTGGCGACCGGATCGACCCGAACATCCACCTCGACCTCCTGGCTCGCATCGACTCGAATGCGCGGCGTCTGGAGATGCTGCTCGGCGACGTGCTCGAGGCCGCGCGCGGCGCCTCGCCGGATGAGGACGCCGGCACCATCTGGTCGGATCCGATCCAGCTCGCCGACGTGGTCCACGACGCGATGTCCCTCATCGACCTGAGAGACCGCGACGTCACCGTCCACATGCCACCTGACGCCGTGTCGCTACCGGTGCGCCATGTCCGTCGGATCCTCGACGTCTTCCTCCACAACGTGGCCCGACACACGCCACCGGGCTCGCCTGTCGTGGTGACCGGCCACCTCGATGACGCCGGGCTGCTGGAGATCGCCGTCGCCGATCGTGGGCCGGGGGTGGCAGGAGCGGACCGGGACGACGTGTTCCGGCCCTTCCACCAGGGGCCCCACACCTACGGAGAAGCGTCGCCGGGAACCGGCATCGGCCTGACCATCGTCCATCAGTACGCGGAGATGTTCGGAGGCCGTGCCTGGGTTGATGAGCGCGACGGTGGCGGCGCCGTGTTCCACGCGACCCTGCAGCTCGAACGGCCGCCGGACTGACCCGGCGACCTGGCCGTACGCTGGTCCTCGTCCCGACCACCGAGGTTGCCATGGCTCGTACCGACGACCCTGTGCTGCAGGTCGTCGCACTCGGACGCGTGTGGCAGACCGTGGACCCGTTCCTGTTCTGCGTGCACCACGACGACGACTACCCCGAGGGCGACGACGAACTGGGGCCGTGCGCCCCACTCGTCGGCCGCGACATCGGCATGGACTTCTCGGGACGCGACGGCTGGTCGATGTACCACGGCTCGTTGGTGCCGGGCTTCCCACAGCATCCCCACCGTGGCTTCGAGACGATCTCGTTCATGCGCCGCGGCTACATGGACCACTCGGACTCCCTCGGTGCTGCGGCACGCTTCGGCAGCGGCGACGTCCAGTGGATGACCGCAGGGCACGGCATCGTCCACGCCGAGATGTTCCCGCTGCTCAAGCGTGACCGGCACAACCAGACCGAGCTGTTCCAGATCTGGATCAACCTGCCGTCCCACGACAAGATGGTCCCGCCCCACTTCGCGATGCTCTGGGGCCACGAGATCCCGCGCCACACCTTCCTCGACGACGCGGGGCGCGCGACCGAGGTGACCGTGGTGGCCGGCGAACTGGTCACGGGCCAGCGCCCACCCTCGCCGCCGCCGCACTCGTGGGCGTCGCGACCGGACACGGACGTCGGCATCTTCCACGCGGACCTGCCGCCCGAAGGGTCATGGGTCCTTGACGCCGCCGGGCACCCCGACACGATCCGCACCGTCTACGTGTTCCGCGGTGGATCGGTGCGGATCGGTGGGACCGAGGTCGAAGGTGGCCACGGTGCCGTCGTCCGCTCGGACCTGCCGGTGACGCTGACCGACACCGGTGACGGGGCGCAGGTCCTGGTGCTCCAGGGGCGTCCGATCGGTGAGCCGATCGTCCAGTACGGACCGTTCGTCATGAATACGAAGGCCGAGATCCAGACCGCCTACGCGGACTACCAGGCCACCCAGTTCGGCGGCTGGCCCTGGCCCGAGGACGACCCGAACCACGGTCCCGAACTGCGCCGGTTCGCGCGCCACGCCGACGGACGGACCGAGGAACTGGCGGCCACGGCCACCGACTGACGTTCCGCGGGCCGGTGCCGCGTCGGATCCGTTCGGCGCAGGTTCCGACGACTTGCCCCGCCGCTGTTGACACGACCTCGCCGGCCGTTCGACAGTGATGTCTTCATCACGTCTCGGGGGTCGAGGCAAGGAGAGGGGCCATGCTCGTTCACAAGGTGGGGCGCGACGTCAGCGTCCTCAACGACCAGACCGAAGTGCCGGGCATCGGGTTCCTCCCGGTGAACGCCTTCGTCCTGCACGCGGCCGAGCCAGTGGTCGTGGACACCGGGCTGGGCACTCCGGGCACCGGGTTCATGGACGCACTCGAATCGGTGATCGATCCCGTGGCGGTCCGCTGGATCTGGCTGACGCACCCGGACCGGGACCACACCGGCTCCCTGTTCGAGCTGCTGGAGGCCGCACCGGACGCACGGGTGGTCACGACCTTCATCGGTGCCGGGATCATGTCGACGGAGAACCCACTGCCGATGGATCGCGTCCACCTGCTGAACCCGGGGCAGAGCCTGGACGTCGGCGATCGCACACTGACCGCGTTCCGTCCGCCCTTGTTCGACAGCCCGGCGACCACCGGCTTCATCGACGACCGCACCGGGGTGTGCTTCTCGTCGGACTTCTGCGGCGCGCCCCTCTTGACCGCCGAGCTTGCCTCGACGGACGACGTCAGCCTGGTCCCCCACGACGACCTCGCAGCGGGCCAGCGCCTCTGGGCGACGATCGACAGCCCGTGGATTCACGACGTCGACCCGGCCCGGTTCGCAGCGAGCCTCGGGACGATCCGCGCCATGGACCCGTCCGTGATCCTCAGCACCCACCTGCCACCGGCCCGCGACATGGTCAGCACCTTCCTGCAGACGTTGGCCGACGTTCCGTCGTCGCCTGCCTACGTGGGGCCGGACCAGCGGGCGCTCGAACAGATGCTGGCGTCGTTCGACCCGACGCCCGAACCCGTGTGACCCCTCCCGCGTGAGCCCGTGGTGACCGCCGGTCCCGGCGTCAGCGCTCCTGCCAGCGCCAGGACCGGTGGAGCCACAGGCCGGCGAGGGCGCCGCCCGCGAGGCCAGCGCCCAACAGCATCACGTCCGCCACCGCGAGGATGAGCGAGTGGTCCAGCACCTGTGACGGCGTCGCGCCGTAGCCCTCCTCCAACCCCACGATCGTGTGGACGTTGAAGATCACGATGGAGGCTGCCACGAAGCCGACGACGGCACCCACTGCCCCGACGAGTGCTGCGGCGACCCGATTCGTGCTCGCGGTGGACATGGCGAACTCCTCCGTGACGGGACCGCACGACCCATCCTCCGCCACACGGGCCGTCTCGGCGAGTGCCGACCGGCCCGGCGGACACGACCACTGGTCCCACCCAGAACGACCACTGGTCCCACCCAGAACAACTCCAGAAGCCGGTGCAGGTGGCCGACATTCAGGGTGCGATGACCGGACACCGCGGTCGGGGGGCTGCACATGGGGACACACGACATGCAGGTGGTGCGTTGGCGCCGCGCGGGTGAGGACCGCCTGTACGTCCGCCTGGACGACGGCACGATCGTCGGCTGGGTGGATCTGACGACGGGCAAGGACACCTGCCTGCGCGACGAGCTGCGCGACGAGTTCGACGAGACCATCGGTGGGCCGGTGCGTCGGTCCTCGACGGCGGGCACCTGACCGGGCGCGACCGCCTAGTGTCGCGGCGTCCGCCTGTCGTCGTGTCGCTGGAACCACCGTGACCGAACCCCGCCCGCTGCGCGAACGCACCGTCGAACGCCTCGACCATCGCGTCGCGGAGGAGCAGCGCGAACGGCGTCTGCCCTCGATCGTCGCCGGCGTCGTCCGTGACGGGACGCTGGTCTGGTCGACGGGCTGCGGGTTCGTCGGTGAGGGCGACGACGAAGCGCCACCGACGAACGACACGCAGTACCGCATCGGGTCGATCACCAAGACGATGACTGCGGTCGCCGTCCTGCGACTGCGCGACGAGGGACTGGTCGACCTCCACGCGCCCGTCGCCACCTATGCGCCCGGTGCGCCCGACACCATCACCGTCCAGCAGGTGCTGGCGCACAGCGCGGGGCTGCAGTCCGAGACCGAGGGCCTGTGGTGGGAGCGCGCCCCGGGCGGCGGCTGGGACGATCTCGCGCCGTCCTTGACGTCGGCCGCCGTGAGGCACGATCCCGGCAGCCGGTTCCACTACTCGAACCTCGGCTTCGGGATCCTGGGTGAGGTCGTCGCGCGCGTCCGCGGGCGCTCGTGGTGGGAGGTCGTCCGTGACGAGGTCCTGTTGCCCCTCGGCATGCAGCGTTCGACGCCGCGCCCCGTCG
>JBFJMP010000006.1:0-18619 GCA_041633895.1 Nitriliruptoraceae bacterium | reverse complement strand
GACCGCCGACCGACGGGACCGTGACCTTCTACGTCGACGGCGACCAGATCGGCGACCCCGTCGACGCACGACAGGCTGGTGCCGGCGTCCCGTTCAACGTCGGCAACCAGGGGGTACGCGACCTCCAGGCCTCCTTCAGCGGGTCGACCGACCAGTACCAGCCGGACTCCGTGACGCAGGCCCTCACGGTCCAGGGCACGCCCACGGACACCCAGGTGCACTGGGACTCGTCCACCGACCGGTGGACGGTGAACGTCGTGAACGCCTCGTTCGTCGTCGGTGACTACCTCAACGCCGTCCCCAGCGGCACCGCAACCATGTTCGTCGACGACGTGCAGGTCGCCACGGGCCGACTGGTGAGCCGGGCCCCCGTCACCATGGCGAGCCTCACGTTCGACCACGCGTTGCTGCCGGGCCTGCACGAGGTCACGGTCGAGTACACCCCGGACTTCGGGTTCGCCGAGTCGCAGAACACCCAGTTCTTCGACCTCAGTCGCTTCCCGACGGCCTTGGACATCGACAGCCCCCAGTCCGCGTCGTGGGGCGACATCGAGGTCGGTGGACTCGTGCTGGCGCCCGACACCGGCGACCCGGCAGCCAGCGGGGTCATCACCTACGCCATGGACGGCGCCACGTGCACCGCCCCCGCCAGCGGCGGGACCTGCCTCCTGCAGGTCGACCGGCCGGGCACCCACCAACTCGAGGCGTCCTACCTCGGCGACGACAACTACGTCCCCGGTTCCGCGACGCGGACGATCGAGGTCACCCGTCGTGAGGTCGCTGCGACGCTTGACGTCACCGGGCCGCTGCTGGTGACCGGCGAGCCGCTCACCGTCGCCTGGGACCTCGTCGGCCCCGCCGCTGGGCAGGTCACGGTCGAGACCCAGCGCCGGGCCGGAGGGCCCGTGTTCTTCGGCTGGGACGCCGCGTGCGGTGGCGCGACCACCGGCACGTGCACGATCACCCTGCCCTACCTGTCCTGCGAGCTGTGCGAGGACTGGGTCCGGGTCACCTTCCCGGGCGACGACCTGTACGAGCCGGTGGACCTGGCCCAGCAGGTGGACCTCGAGACCTGCTTCCCGGTCAACCTCGTCGCCGAGCCAGCCAGCGGTGCTCGGCTGCGGGCCAGCCAGGCACCGAACTGCAACGGCGGGTCGGGATACCTCGACGGCACCGTGCTGCGACTGACCGCAACCGCCCCACCGGGCGTGCCCCAGCAGTGGGACATGTACTGGGACGGGGTGTACCACGGCAACTACGACGGCTGGGAGTCCCCCCTGCATCCGCGGGAGTTCCGGGTCGGGTGGGGCTCGCGCGACTGGACGCCCGGTCCCGCCGGCCTGACGACCAAGGTCCGGTACGAGGTCGCCCTGTGCGCCCCCGTCGTGATCGAGGCGCTGTCCTACACGGGCCCGGTCGTGCCGTCCGTGGACCTCGAGCCCAACTGCCCCCTCAACGCCAGGACCGCCAACCTGCCACAGGGCTGGGAGAACCGCACCGAGTACCTCGTCGATGGTCAGCGCACCCGCACGCCGCGGATCGAGGACTTCGGCAGTCCTCGGCAGCCGAGCATCACGATGCGGACGGCCTGGTTCGCGCTGGGCACCCAGCTTCCGATGCCGACGTTCGACAGCAGCCGCCTCGCCCCGGGCGACAACCACCGCTATGGCCACAGCGTCGACGGCCAGCCCGTGGACGACGTGACGCGCACGGATCGGCGGGTCACCCTCGACGGCGTGACGCTCGGCGCCACGTTCGGGCCACGGTGCACGCCTGTGGACTTCGACGCGGGGCCGGGTGGCACGTGGTCTGTCGACACCGAACCATTCTGTGACGACCCGTGGGCCGGCATCAGTGACGGTTGGCTGGAGGGTGAGGACGTCACGGTCAGGATCGTGCCCCCCGGCACCCTGTACCTCGCCAACGCCGCCCGACTTGGCTTCGCGACCGAGCCGCAGTGCCTTGGCTGCCTCGATGGCTTCGACCAGTTGCACTACGTCCAACCCCTGCGGGTCGGCGCCGGTGGGACCCTCGCCCCGGCGACCGTCGCTCCGCTCGACGAGTTGCGGTACGAGCAGTGCCGCGAGCTGCGCATCGAGCCGCAGGGCGAGTCCGACGTCTCGGTCACCCTGTTCGGCCACTCGCGGATCGACGGCGTCCACCAGCTGAACTGCCCCAACCGGTCGGCGATGGACGGATGGCATGCCGACGGCCACGAACTCGACCTGCAGGTCGAGGGCGAGACCGGCTACCGCTGGGGCCAGTGGAACCACCCCGAGTTCGACAGCCTGCCCCTGCCGTGGGCGGCGCGGTGGTGGCCCGAGAGCCCGACGATCCACGTCGTGCTGGACGAGGACGTGCTGCTCCAACCGTCGTTCTTCCGACCGGGCATCGACTGCGACGAGGTCCACATGACCGCCCACCCCGCCGCCGGCGCGGAGATGAGCGGTACCGCACTGTCGTGGGTTCGGCTCGAGGCGGAGGCCAGGTCCGACCGCGTCTGCCCTGCCGGCAACGTGCTGGACGGGCCATCCGACGAGCTTCGTGGCTGGCTGCCCCCTGGTCCGATGACGCTGACCGCCGACGTGGCGGGTGGGACCCCGCGATCCGGCTGGGACTTCGGCGGTCGCGCGATGGCGACCCCGGAAGAAGGGGTCCGCCGGACCATCGACGTCGTGGGGACCTCGGTGACGGCAACCAACACCGGCGGTGTACCGGGGCTGGAACTGCGCACCACCGCAGCCCGGGGTCAGTTCACCGTCTGTTCCGAGATCGTCCCGGTCTTCGTCGTCGAACTCGCCAACGGCCAGAAGAGCTTCGGGATCGACGAGGACGCCGCGTTCATCGAACTCAGCCCACCGAACTGTGCGTTCGACGACACGGCCTGGCAGGTGGGGTCGAGCGTGCGCCTGGCCAACGTCGCCTCGCCGGCGAGCTACGAGAAGGTCGCCCTGGACGGCCACGTCGGGGTGCAGGCCTTCGACTTCACCGTGGACGGCGCAAGCGCGACCGGCTTCAAGTTCGCCGACTACCGGCTGATCTGCCACACGCTGACCCTCGGTGGGGAGTCGGGCGAGATCCACGAACTGCCCCCCATGTTCGCCGAGCAGGCAGCGGCCGCCGGACAGCCGACGTGGTGGTCGCACGTCGAGACCACGCCCCTGGGCAACTGCCCCACCACCGACGCCCGCGAACGCAGCTACGTCGCCGGCACGGCCGTCTACCTCGAGGGACATGCCCCCGACGACCACGTTCGCCTGGGATGGGAGGGCGGGGACGTCGAACTGCTGGCCGACGGCGACACCATGGGCAATGCACCCGTCGTCCGCGTGACGATGGACCGCGATCGCTTCGCCCAGTTCAACTACCGCGCGATGACGGAGGGCGAGTCGTTGGAGGACTTCTTCGAGTCCGCGGCTCGCTCCGTCACCGAGGCGGTCGGCAACCTCGTCAAGAAGGCGACCGGGGCGCTGGCCTTCGGCTTCACCCAGTACGTGATGGGCCTGCCGCCGATCAGCTTCATGACCCAACCCGGCGACATGTTCGATGCCATGGGCGGCCTGTTCTCGGCGTCCGCGTGGGTCTCGACGGAGGTCCTCGACCTGCTCGGCATCGAGCATGATCCGATCGGGCCGCCCTTCTGTCCGGCGGGCGTCGAGATCGGCAGCGACGAGTGCTCGTGGTTCCCACTGGAGATCGACCTCACCCTCGCCGCCCTGGACTCGCTGGTCGACATGGCGGTCAGCGGGTCGACGTGCACCGCCGTCTGGGGCCTGAGCGGCAACGGCAGCTACGCAGGTGAGGCCGTGTCGATGATGCAGGAGGTCGTGGACCTCGCCGGGTCCGTCCAGGGTGGCCTCACTGACGCCAAGGACGCGGTTGCCCAGGTCCAGCAGTTGCGGCAACGCCAGGAGCAGTACCTGGCCGCCGTCACCGCCGCAAAGGCCGCCTACGACGCGTACGGCACCGTCAGCGACGTCGAAGGCACTGTCGCCGAGACCGAGGACGGCACCGGCGGCTTCGCGAACTTCGAAGAGGTCATGGGCGAGATCCAGCTGGACAACTACGAATCCCTCGCAGATCCCTCGGCCCTCGTGCAGTGCCTCGAGGAACAGCTCGAGGCGACCACCCAGGCACTGGACCGGCTGGGCATCTGACCGCGCCCTCGCCCCGCGTCGCCGCCGTCAGGCGGGCAGGCGCAGGGCGAGGTCGTCGCGGTGCACGACCTCACGCGTGAAGGCGCTGCCGAACGCCTCACGGGCGTCGTGGGTGGAACGTCCGGCGAGTCGCCGGACGTCGTCCGCGTCATAGTTCGACAGACCGCGGGCGAGGGTCGTCCCGTCGGGCCCGACGATCTCGACGGCGTCACCGGTGCGGAAGTCGCCGTCCACCCGCGTGACACCCACGGCGAGCAGCGAGCGACCGGTCTCGACGAGGGCCCGGCGGGCCCCGTCGTCGACGTGGACGCGCCCGTGCGTGTTCAGGGCGAACCCGATCCACAGGCGGCGCGCCTCCATGCGGCGGTCCCCCGCCACGAACCAGGTGCCGACCTCGCCGCCCCCGACGGCCTGCGGGATGACCTGGGGGGCGCGGGCATCGGCCACGACGGCATGGGCTGCCGAGGCCACCGCGATCTGTGCCCCCTCGACCTTGGTCCGCATGCCGCCGGAACCGACGTGCGAGCCGGTCCCTCCGATCGCGTCCAGGTTGATGTCGGCAGGACGCTCGACCCTGGCGATCAACGACGAGCCGTCCTGACCGGGAGGGCCGTCGTAGAGGCCGTCCACGTCGGACAGGAGGAGCAGGAGCTGCGCGTCCAGCATCGAGGCGACCAGGGCCGCGAGGTGGTCGTTGTCGCCGTAGGCGAGCTCCTCCGTCGCGACGGCGTCGTTCTCGTTGATGACGGGGATCGCGCCGACCGTGAGCAGGCGTTGGAGGGTGGTGCGCGCGTTGAGGTAGCGGCCACGTCTGACGAAGTCGTCCTGGGTCAGCAGGATCTGTCCGGCGGCGAGGCCGTGCCCCGCGAAGGTGCGCTGGTAGAGGTGGATCAACTCCCCCTGCCCCACCGCCGCGCACGCCTGCAGCGTCGGCAGGTCCGTGGGGCGCCGGTCGAGGCCGAGCAGTCCCATCCCGGCGGCGACGGCCCCCGACGACACCAGCACGACCTGGGTGCCCTGCTCACGGACCGCGACGATCTGCTCGGACAGGGACCGCACCTGGTCACGGTCCAACCGGCCGTCCGGAGCCCGCAGGCTGGACGAGCCGACCTTGACGACCGCGAGGTCGGGACGTGCGAACCTCACGTCTGGTCCTCCTCGGAACCCACCTCGTCGTCCCACGCGGCGTCCAGGTCATCGTCGTCGTCGACCTGCTCGTCCGCGAGGATCGCGAGGCGTTCCTCCTCGGGCAGGTCCTCGAGCAGCGGCGCGAACTCGAACACGGTGTCGCCGATCATGACCTCGTCACCGGCACGCGCGCCCGCGGCGACCAACGCCGACTCGACCCCCGCTCGGCGCATGCGACCCTGGAGGTAGCGCACGGCGTCGGGGATCTCGAGCGGGAGCATCTGGATCCAGCGCTCGAGGCGCTTGCCGACCACCTGGTACATCCCGTCGTCCGTGCGCCCGACCTCGAAGTCGGGGCCGCGTCGGCGCAGGCGGACGACGACCTCCTCCTCGGGATCGACGACGTCGACGTCGGCGTCGGCGAGGTCGACCTCACGAAGTTCGGAGACGAGCGCGCCGAGCCGGTACCGCAGGGGATCCAGTCCCGCGCCGGACACCGCCGAGATCTCGAACACCTCGAAGCCACGCGCCTCGAGGTCGGCGCGGACCATGTCGGCCATCGCCTGCCCGTCCGGGAGGTCGATCTTGTTGAGGGCGACGACCTCCACGCGTTCGAGGAGCGAGGGTTCGTGCCGTCGCAGCTCCTCGCGGATGATGTCGAGGTCGCTCAGCGGATCGCGGTCCGTCTCGAACGGGGCGGTGTCCAGCACGTGGAGCAGCACCCGGCAGCGTTCGATGTGCCGCAGGAAGCGGTGGCCGAGGCCCTTGCCCTCGGACGCACCCTCGACGAGCCCTGGCACGTCGGCGAGGACCACGTCGATGGGGTCCCCCGCGGCCGTGTCACCGGCCCGCATGACACCGAGGTGGGGCGTCAGCGTCGTGAAGGGCCACGCCTCGACGCGCGGCCGCGCGGCCGACACCTTGGTGATCAACGAGGACTTGCCCGCCGACGGGAAGCCGACGAGGCCGACGTCGGCGATCATCTTCAGCTCGAGGCGCAACGAGCGGTCCTCGACGACCTCACCACGTTCGGCGAACTTGGGCAGGCGCCGGTGGCGGTTCGTGAACGCGGTGTTGCCGCGACCGCCCCGGCCGCCGTGGGCCACGACGTGGCGCTGGCCGTGGCGCGTCAGGTCCGCGACGAGCTCGCCCGTGTCGCGCTCGCGCACGATCGTGCCCAGGGGCACGCGCAGCTCCCGGTCCTCGCCGGTGGCACCGGTCTTGAGCATCCCGTGGCCGTGCCCACCGTCGCCGGCCCGCTGGTGCGGGCGGCGGTGGAGGTCCAGCAGGGACGTCGTGCCCTCGTTGGCGACGAGGATCACGTCGCCGCCCGCGCCGCCGTTGCCGCCGTCGGGGCCACCACGCGGCACGTGTGCCTCGCGACGGAACGACACCGACCCGTTGCCGCCCTTGCCCCCGCGGACGTGGATCGTGCACTCGTCGACGAACTGGGGCGATGGGCCCGCGCCGGAACCCGCCAGCGAACTGCTGGCGTCGGCCTGAGCATCAGGCGTCGTGGGGTCGGTCACGGGATCTCCAGGGGATGTTCGGATGCCGAGGCTACGCGGCCCGAGGGGTCGGATGGCTCAGCGGGTGATGCGAGGGTCCGCCGCAGCGACGACCACGTCCGTCAGGGTGGACGCGAGGATCGCCAGCGCGGTCCCGACGATGGCCACTCCGACGACGATGTCGTGCTCGCGGCCGCGGATGCCCTCGTACATGACCGTGCCCAGGCCTGGGACCCCGAGGACCAGTTCGACGATCAGCAGCGAGGTGACGACCTGCGCCATGTTGATGCCGATCAGCGTCAGGACGGGCGGGAGTGCCGGTCGCAGGGCGTGGACGCGCAGGATGCGGTTCGGCGTGAAGCCCCGCCCCCTCGCGGCGTCGACGTGCGGTGCCTGCAGTTGCTCCCCGACGGCGTCGTCCGTCACCAGCGCCACGTATCCACCGAACACGGTGCCCAGGATCAACCCCGGGAGGAACACCTCCTGCCACGATCCGGGTTCCAGCGACGGCAGCATCAAGCCCCAGTCGACCAGCAGGATCCGCACCAGGTGGGCGATCACGAACACGGGTATCGAGGCGACGACGGCCGCGGGCATGCGAGCCACGAGACGGGCGAGGCGGCTGCGCGTCATGCGCGGGACCAGGCCGCCGAGTGCGCCCAGTGCCATCTGCACGGGCAGGGCGATCGCGAGCGTGCGCAGGGAGACCTTCAGCGCCGCAGTGATGATCGGTCCGACCGCGCGGTCCCCGCGGTAGGTCACGCCGAAGTCGAGGTGGAGCAGGTCGCCGACGTGGTGCCAGTACTGGACCCACAGCGACCGGTCCAGCAGATAGCGCTCGTGCAGTTCCGCGAGCAGCTCCGGCGGCGGCCGCTTGAAGCCGAACATGGCACGGATCGGATCGCCGGGCATCACGCGCGAGGCCACGAAGAAGAGCGTGACCACGAACCAGACGAGCAACGCGGCCTGCAGCAGTCGGACGACCAACAGCCTCACGACCACGAACAAGGGCGGCCGTGTGGCCGCCCTCGTCATCTGATGCGCGTGCGAGGTCAACCGACCTCGACCGGATCGACGTTGGCGGTGGTGCGGGGGCCCGACTTGCGGAACCGCACGTTGCCGTCGACCAGTGCGAACAGGGTGTCGTCGCCGCCACGACCGACGTTGTCGCCCGGGTGGATCTTGGTCCCGCGCTGGCGCACGATGATGCCGCCGGCACGGATGGCCTCGCCACCGAACTTCTTCACGCCGAGTCGCTTCGCGTTGGAATCGCGACCGTTGTTGGACGAGCCGCCGCCCTTCTTGTGCGCCATCTCGGTTCCTCCTGGATGGTGTCGGTCGTGCCGGTCGGACTCAGATGGAGTCGACCGTGACCGTCGTGTTGAGCTGTCGGTGGCCACGCCGCTTGTGCTGGCGCGACTTGTTCTTGTACGTGAAGACTCGGACCTTGGGGCCGCGACCGTGCTCGGTGATGGTCGCCGTGACCGTCCGACCGTCGAGCGCGTTGCCTGCCGTGACCGCACCGGCGTCGTCGACGACCATCACGCAGTCGAGTTCGACGGCGTCACCAATCTGGCCGTCGAGCTTCTCGACAGTGACCTGCTGGCCGGGCTCGACGCGATACTGCTTGCCGCCCGTGGCGATGACCGCATACACGGTTGGGCTCCTTGCTGGCGCACGGGTCGCGATCGGGACGTGCCGTCGGCGAACGAGGCGCTCATGGGGTGATCAGGGATGGGAACGTGACGAACGGTGCCCGCAGGGGGCACCGTGTTCACGAAAGGGTACCGACGCCGGAGGGTTGCGGCAACCGGCCCCCCTGCGCGGCCCCGTACGCTGCGCGCAACGGAGGTGACCCGACGTGGTGGAACGACCGGATGCATGCGCGGCGTTCGCGCATGCCCTTGGTGAGCCGTTGCCCGGAACCGCGCCGCTCGCAACGGGGTGGCTGTGTGTCGAGGACTGCGGCCCGTGGGGCCGTGACGCCCTGCTCGACGGCACCCTCTCGGACGCGGTGACCTCGGCGGTTCAGGCCCGATTGGGCCCTGACGTCCGCTTCCAGGCCATTCGGCGCTCCCCGCGCCCCACCGGGGTCGACCGCACGGTCGTGCTCGCGCACGGGGGCGACCGCCCGTGGATGCGGTCCCTGCGCCTGTCGGACGACCAGATCGCCGACCTCGATCCGACCGTCACGCTGGACCCGACGCCACCACCCTTCGGGGACGAGGTGACCGACCCGGCCGTCCTCGTGTGCACCCACGGCAAGCGCGACGCCTGCTGCGCGGAGCGCGGACGCCCGGTGGCCACGGCCCTGCTCGCTGCCGCCGGCGACGTCACGTGGGAGACCTCCCACACCGGCGGCCACCGCTTCGCGCCCAGCCTGATCGTGCTGCCCACCGGCGCCGTGCATGGCCATGTCACCCTGGCGGACGCTGCGCGCATCGTCGCGGCCGCACGCATCGGCCAGATCCACCTGCCCACGTTCCGTGGTCGTGCGGCGACGTCGCGCGCCGCCCAGGCCGCCGAGGTCCACGTGCGTCGCGCCGACGACCTCCGCAGCGCCACCGACGTCCGGGTGGTCGGCGAGGAGGACGTCGACGGCACGGCGGTCCGTGTCCACCTGGCCGTCGGCGTCGACGACGTGGCGGTGCTGGTCGACCGGGTGGCCCGCGACGCCCGCCCTGTCTCCTGCGGTGCCGAGCCCACCTCACCCACTGGGTGGGAGGTCCGGGCGGTGGGGCCGGGCTAGGCGCGCAGGCTCGCCCACAGGAGCTTCGGGACGAGCTTGACGTCGCGCGTCGCCTCGAACTCTGCGAGCAGGCGCCCGATCTCGGGCAGCGTCTTCACGTCGTGGAACGTGATCGGCTTGGCGGGCGTGCGGAACGGGCCCCGCAGGACGCACTTCTCGACATCCTCGACCATGAAGGTGTTGTGCACGACGCCGCGACCGGACTGGATGTCCTGGTTCGTGTGGCCCGGGTACGCGCCCCACGACATCGACATCGTCGCGAACGGCACGGCCGACCAGTGGTTCACGACCACCGACCCGTACTCGAGGCGGTCGATCGCGCGCTCGACGGCGGCGGCGATGGCCGGGTCCTTCAGGGACTTCGGGTGGACGAGGATGCTGGCCGACAACGTGCCCCACAGGGTGTCGTTGCAGAAGTCGACGGCACGGTCCAGGTACTCGGGCACGGAGCGGGGCGCGGAGAGCCCGACCTCACCGAACACCCCGCAGAACGCCTCGGTCGTGAAGCAGATGTCGTCGGACGCCGACTCGTCGAGGTCCGGGATGAACGTCCACGGGACGCGCCCCGCGTCCGCCGAGCCGTACGTCTCGGCTTCTGGGTGCGCGGCGACGAACGCCTCCCAGCGCTCGCGTGCGCCCGGGTAGTAGGGCACGCGCGGTTCGGCCGTGCGCAGCGCGTCGCGGATGGCGTCGACCAGGGCCTCGCGCTGGTTCCACGAGGCGTGGGTGACCACGTTGCGCAGTGCGATGCAGTTGAAGCCACCGTTCTGCACGAGCATCGAGGCGAGGTTCGCGCCCTGGTACGCGATGTCCTTGGCCGACCACGGCCCCGGCACGACGATGACCGGCGACACGTTGCCCAGCTCGGACGAGATCTCCTTGGTGTTGAGCGGGTCGTTCGCCTCCTTGCGGCGACGGCCCTCCTCCCCCACGCCGAACACGATCGCGTCGTGCGTCTTGTCCGAGCCGGTGATGTGGATCTCGTCGATGCCGTCGTGCTCGCACGTGTAGATGCCCACGTCCGCACCGCCGTAGACGATGCGGAGCACACCCGCGTCGATGAACACGCGCAGGGCGTCCTCGAGGTGCGGACCGGCATGCTCGTTGACCGGGTTCATCTTCAGCAGGCAGACCCGGTTCTCGGAGAACAGCTTCGTCAGGGCGTCCGTCGGCGGGATGCTGGACACGTTGCCCGCGCCGAGGATGAGGGCGACGCCGCCGGCGTCCGCCTCGCCGTCGCGGTAGACGCGCCCCATGCGCGCCTCGACCTGTTCGCGGTCGATCCCCTTCTGGACCCGGATCTCGCCGGTGAAACCGGGCAGCGACAGCTGGTCGAGTCGGTCGACCGGGTAGACGTCGACGACGACCTGGCCGTCGGGACGCGTGGTGATCCCGGGCGGCTGTGGGCGCCCGTGCTCCTGGATGTCGGTCAGCGTGCCGACGAGCAGGCGCAGGTGGCGCAGGGTCGGGTAGGGACCCGTCAGCCACTCCTCGCCCATGTGGTGGGAAGTCCGGTCGATGCCCTTGGCGACCGAGCCCGCCAGTGCCCACGCCGGGGCAGCGTCGAGCGTGTCGGCGATGGCCTGGCGGAGCATCTCGATGCGCTCGGCGACGGGCGTCTCGACCCAGCGCTTGGCGTGGTCACGGAGGTCCGCGATGGCCGCATCGATGGCGTCCGTCGACGTCGGTTCGATCCGGTGATCGGCCTCAGGGATCGCGATCGTCCCGCGGGCTGCGTCGGTTGCGCTCATCGTCCGAACCTTGGTCTCGGTGAGACGATCCTAGGCCCGCTGTCCCGTGCCCGCCCTACCTCGTGCCGGCGTCCCATGAGGCGTGCAGACCGGCGTAGACGCCCCCGAGCCGCACGAGCTCGGCATGCGGTCCGTCCTCGACGAGGCGCCCGGCGTCGAACACGAGGATGCGGTCGGCCGTCTCGGCCGTGGACAGGCGGTGCGCGATGGTCACGGTCGTTCGCCCGACGGTCAGCCCGTTGAGGGCGCGCTGGAGGCGCTGTTCGGTGGACGGGTCGACCGCTGACGTCGCCTCGTCGAGCACCAACAGGTCCGGGTCCGCGAGGTACGCGCGGGCGAGGGCGACCAGCTGGCGCTCACCCGCGGACAACGACGAACCGCGCTCCCCCACCTGGGTCGACAGGCCGGCGGGCAGGTCGTCCACCCAGCCCAACAGGCCCAGGTCCGCGAGGGCATCGCGAAGTTGGCCGTCGGTCGCCCCGGGCATCCCGTGACGGAGGTTGCCCGCCAGCGTCCCGGCGAACAGCGCCCCGTCCTGGGGCACCATCACCACCCGGCGACGCAGCGACTCGAAGCGCACCTCGTCGACGGGGACGCCCCCCAGGAGCACCTGCCCCTCGGTGGGGTCCATCAGACGCGTCAGCAGCTTCGCGAACGTGGTCTTGCCCGACCCCGTCTCGCCGACGACCGCGATCCGCGTCTGCGGTGCGAGGTCGACGTCGACGTCGTGGAGCACCAACGGACCGCTGGCCTCGCGAGCGGTCTCGCCCGACCGGGGGTACCGGAACGACACGCCGCGGAAGGCCACACCCAGCGGATGGTCGGGCAACTCGAGCCCGTCCGCGCCCGGGTCCACGACGTCAGGTTCGACGTCGAGCACGTCGAGGACGCGGCGCCAGCCAGCGACGGCGTTCTGGCCCTCGTTGACGGTCTCCGCAGCGATCTGGACCGGGTCGACGAACAGCGACACGAGGAAGAGGAACGCGACGACCGTGCCGATCGTGACCGAGCCACGGACGGCCAACACGGACCCCGCGACGACGACCGCGGCGGTCGCGGCGCCGTTGAACAGCTCGCTGGTCGCCGAGAACCAGGCGGTGAGGCGCCCCATGCGGATCGCGGCGTCGTGGTGCTCGCCGATGGCCTCGTCGAGGCGCTCCTGCATGCTCGCCTCGATGCCGTAGGCCCGGACGACCGGCGCACCGACGACGACCTCGGCGAGGCGTCCCACGAGGCTGCCGAGCCGCTCACGAACGACCGCCGAGGCCACGGTGAGGCGCTGCTGGAACCACCGCGCCGCCAGCGCGAAGGGGACGAACAGGGCCAGGACGGCCAACAGCAGCTGCCACGAGTACACGAGCATCACGACGATCGCGACGACCAGTTGCCCGCTGGCCGTGATGAAGTTCAGGCCACCCCACTGCATGAACCGACTGATCTCGTCGATGTCGGCCGTGACACGGGTGACCAACGCCCCGCGCTGCTCGGACGCCTGGTGCAGCATGGACAGGTCATGGATGTGCGCGAAGGCGCGGACGCGCAGGTTCGACAGCGCGTCCTCGGTCACCGTGGCCAGCCGGACGTTCATCGCGGACGCGAACGCTGCGGTCGCCGCCACCGCGACCACGGCGACGGCAACGGACCAGACGACGAGTTGCAGGTCGACGCCGGCCCCACCCGGGAGCAGGCCCTGGTCCAGCGTCCGCTGGATCACGATCGGCACGATCGCGCGACCCGCAGTGGCGAGCAGGGCGAGCATCGCCGTGCCCAGCAGGCCGGTGCGCAGCTCCGGCGACAGGCGCAGGCCACGCACCGTGGTGGTCCACGCGGACTCGGTCCCCCGGCGTCGGCGCGCCTTGACCTCGGTCGACGACATCGTGCTCACGATGCCTCCTCGACGTCGTCGACGTCCTGGTAGGCATGGACCAGGTCGCGGTAGGCCGGCAGGCTCGCCATGAGTTCGTCGTGCGTCCCGCGGGCCGCGATCTCGCCGTGGTCGACGAACACGACCTCGTCGGCCAGCGCGATCGAGCCCAGCCGGTACGCCACGATGACGGTCGTGGTCGGCAGCCCGGCGTCCTGCAGGCCCACGAGGATGTCGCGCTCGACCGACGGGTCGACCGCCGAGGTGGCGTCGTCGAGGACCAACAGGCGCGGACGCCGGATCAGCGCGCGCGCCAGGGCGATGCGTTGGCGCTGGCCACCGCTGAGGGTGCCACCGCGCTCGCCGACCTGGGTGTCGAGGCCGTCCTCGAGTTCGGCCACGAAGGCGTCCGCCTGCGCCAGGCTGGCGGCCCATGCGACCTCGTCGTCGGTGTACGAGGCGCCGAGGGTGATGTTGCGCCGCAGCGTGTCGTCGAACAGGAAGGCCTCCTGGAACACGAGCACGGCATCGCGTGCCAGGCGCTCCCGGTCGAGGTCGGGCAGGTCGGCGCCGTCGAGGCGGATCACACCGGCATCCGGGTCGAACAGCCGCACCAGCAGCCCGGCGATCGTGCTCTTGCCTGAGCCGGTCGGCCCGACCAGTGCGATGGTCCGTCCGGCCGGGATGTCGAACGTGACGGCGGCCACGCCGCGCGTCTCGTCGTCACCGTCGTCCTCGTCGAGGTCGAACTCCGCCTCCATGGGGCTCGCGCTGAGGTCGTCGAGCACGGTTGCCGGGTGCCGGTAGGCCACGTCCTCGACGTGCATCCCCGCTGCGTCGTCGCCGGACGTGGCTGCGGTGCCGTAGACCATGTCCTCGCGGGAGTACAGGACGGACTCGACTCGTTCGAGTCCGACGACGGCACGTGGGAGCATCCCGAGCATCCAGCCGAAGACGCGCATCGGGACCGCGACGAGGCGGAACAGGTAGGCGAACTGGACGAGGTCGCCCGGCGTCAGGGCACCGTTGTCGACACGCCACGCCCCGACGAGGAGCACGGCGAGGATGCTCAGGCTCGGGATCGCCTCCATGAGCGGGTCGAACACGCCGCGCAGCCGGCCCAGTGCGATGTTCTCGTCGCGCAGGGCATCCGAACCGGCACGGAAGCGGTCGACCTCCTGCTGCTCGCGCCCCAGCGTCTTGACGACCAGTGCACCGTCGAAGGACTCGTGGGCGATCTCACTGACGTCGGCACGGGAGCGTTGCGCCGCCTCCGCGACACGCTGCATCCGGTTCTGGAAGTACCAGTTGAGGGCCGCCAGCATCGGCACGACCAGGAAGCCGATGCCAGCCAGGAAGAGGTCGTTGAGCACGAGGTAGACGGCGGTGATCGCCAACATGATCGTCGCGCCCAGCGCCATCGGCAGTGGGGCGGCGATGAAGGCGGCCGACTCGACGTCGGACGACGCGTTGCTCAGCAGCTGCCCCGTTGCGTGCCGCCGGTGCCACGTGAGGGGCAGCGCCAGGTATCGGCGCGTCACGGCCTCGCGGTCGGTCTGCTGCAGGTCGTACTGCGCCACGTACGCGCCGAGCCGTCGGCCCATGACCCCGAGGCCGCGCAGGAGGGAGATCCCCAGCACGGCCGCCGAGGCGCGCCACAGGTCCGACGCGGTGATCTCACCGGCCGCCACGGCCGGGAACAGGACCACGTCCGTGACCCAGCCGAGCACGGCTGCCGAGGCCACCGTCGCGGCGGCCCAGACGGTGGTGGCGACGCCGCCCCATGCGAACGGCACCGGCGCCGTTCGCAGTTGGCGTCTGATCAACCGCCAGCCGCGGTTGACCTGTGGGACCGCAGACATCAGGCGTCGAAGTCGTTGACGAAGCCGCGACCCTCGCACTGCTCACACGTGTGGCTGAACGACTCGACGAGGCCCGCCGACACGTTCTTGCGGGTCATCTGCACCAGGCCGAGGCGGGAGACCTCGGACACGCGGGTCTTGGTCCGGTCGCGCAGCAGCTCACGCTTGAGGCGCCGGACGACCTGGTCCTGGTTGGCCTTGAGCAGCATGTCGATGAAGTCGATGATGATGATGCCGCCGATGTCGCGCAGGCGCAGCTGGCGAACGATCTCCTCCGCGGCTTCGAGGTTGGTCTTGAGGACCACCTCTTCGAGGCTGGTCTTCTTGCTGCCGGTGTACTTGCCGGTGTTGACGTCGATGACCTTCATCGCCTCGGTCGACTCGATGATCAGGTAGCCACCCGACGGCAGCCACACCTTGCGAGCCATGGCCTTGCGGAGCTGGTCGTTGACGTTGTAGGCGTCGAACAGGGGCGCGAAGCGGGGGCGATCCCCCTCGGCGACCGGTTCGGTCGGAGCGGGAGGCGCCGCGTCCGGGGCGTCTGCTGGTGCCGTCGCCTCCGATGCCTCGGGGGCGTCCGCGCTCTCGTCGGTCGCGGGCGCGTCCGCGGCAGCCTCATCGGCCTCGGGCGCAACCGCTGCGGCCGCAGCGTGGTCGCGCTCGTATCGAGCCATGCCGTAGAGCTCGATCTTCTCGGCGAGGTCGGGCGCGACCTCGTCGAGGTAGCCCCGTACGGCGTCGTGCACCTCGAGGTCGTCGATGATGCAGGTCGCGAAGTCGGGACCGAACGAGTCGCGGATGACCTTGACGTGCAGCGGCGGCTCCTCGTAGACGACGCTGAGTGCCTTGGCCGCGGCGGCCCGCTCCTCGATGCCGGCCCACTTCGCGAGCAGGCGCTCGAGGTCGGCGATCAGTTGTTCCTCGGGGATGCCCTCGGCGGCCGTGCGCACGATGACGCCGTGCTCGGACGGCTTGACCTTCTTGACGATCTTGCGGAGGCGGTCGCGTTCCTTGTCGGTCAGCTTCCGCGAGATGCCGAACACGTCGGAGTTGGGCGCGAGCACCGTGTAGCGCCCGGCCAGCGACAGCTGCATCGTCAGGCGCGGGCCCTTGGTGCCCATCGCGTCCTTCGTCACCTGCACGAGGACCTTCTGGCCCGACTTGAGCGCGTCCTCGATGCGGGGTGCGTCGCCCTCCTCGATGTCGAGGTCGTCGTAGAGCACCTCGCCGGCGTACAGGACGCCGTTGCGGCCCTTGCCGATGTCGAGGAAGGCAGCTTCCATGCCGGGCAGCACGTTCTGCACCCGGGCCATGTAGATGTTGCCGACCAGGGTCACGTCGGACCGGTGCGTGACGTTGTGCTCGACGAGCGTGCGCTCCTCGAGGATGGCGATCTGGGTGCGCTCGGGCTCGACCGACACCAGCATGGTCTTCGGCGGGCCGTCGAGCATCTGGCGCCGCAACTCCTCGGAGATGCCGCTGACCCGGCGCGAGCCACCGCCGCCGTTCCGCGAACGCTTGGCCGCGAGGCGCGTGCCACCCTGGCGAATGCGCTCGTCGTCGGCGCCGGACGAGGACGAGCCGCCCGACTTCTTCGCCCCAGACTTCTTGGCGGTCGACTTCTTCGCGGTCGACTTCTTCGCGGTCGACGTGGCGCGTGACGTCTTCTCCCCCGTCGACCTCGACGTCGACGTCCGGGTGGTGGACGCCTTCGCGGTCGAGTCGCCCGAGTCCGACGACTTCTCGTCGGCACTCGCGTCCTCAGCCGTGCTGTCCGAGTCCCCGTCGGTGCCCTTCCCGGAGTCCCTGCCCGAATCCGCGTCCGGGGAGCCGACGTCGGCGGCGGTGTCGGCCTTGGTGTCGTCCGACGAGGTCGCCTCGTCGGTCGTTGCCTCACCCTCGGCGCCCTTGCGGCGACCGCCACGTCCCCGACGTCCGCGGCGCGGACGACGGCGACGCGTCGAACCGTCGTCGTCACCGGACCCGGACGGGGCCTCGCCGGCATCGGACGACGTGTCGCCCGACGACGTGGCCTCCACGGCACGATCCTTCGCGGTCTGCCGACTGCGGGTCCGCGTGCGCGGGCGCCCGCCGTCGGCGTCCGACGCGGGCGCGTTCTCGGTGGTCTCTGGAGTGCTGTCGGGGGCGGTCACGAATGGCTCGATAGTCAGGCGAGCTCCGCATGACGGGCCAACACGAGCGGTTCGACCTGTTGCGTGAGGGCCTCTCGGACGCCGTCATCCGTGGGGTGGCCCTGGGCCACCCGGATGTAGAGACGCGGTTCGGTGACGGGGTCGTCACCGAACGTGGAGAGGGCCGTGGCCAGGTCGGCAGGTCTGATCGTGGGTCCGTCGTTGCGGAGAACGGCGCGGAGTACGGGAATGCGCTGCGGGCCGTCGCCACGCAGCGAGGACGCGAAGGCCAGGACGGCCGGTCGCACGTCGACGGTGACGTCACCCTTGGCGCGGTGGCGGATCACCTCGACGTGGTCCGCAGCCATGAAGGCCGCGACGCGTCGGTCGAGCTCGGACACCAACTCGTCGGGATCACCGACGGGGGCGTACTCGAGCTCCCAGAGTGTTGCCTCGAGGAAGCCCGCCAACTTGCGGGCACCATCGGGGACCGTGACGAACGTCATGACGTCCATCCCGGGGGGCAGGGTGGCGGACAACCGTCCGAGTCCGCGGCCCGGGTCGATCGGGGCGGCGAAGGTCAGTTCGGCGTACTCACCGGTGGAGGCGTAGCCGACGGGCAACGCGTCCGGGAAGCTGATCTTGGGGTGGGGGCTGAAGCCCTCGGAGTAGGCGATCGGGAGCTCGGCGCGACGCAGCGCACGTTCCCACACCGACGTCATGTCACGGGCCGACACGAAGCGGACCCGTCCCGTCTTGGTGTAGCGAATGCGCAGTCGCTGCATCAGCCACCGATCCTTGCCGGCCCGGTGGGCAGGCTCGCGTCGCCGCCGAGCGGCGTCGGCTCGTCGGTGACCGGCGTCGGCGTGCCGAGGACGGGCAGCAGGGGTCGCCCGGCGTCGTCCGTGTAGCCGGTGTCGTGCACCAGGTTGAGGCCGGGGCACACGCCACAGTCGTAGCAGGGCGTCCACCGGCAGTCGTCCAGTTCCTTCTCGGACGTGGCGTCCTGCCAGTCCTCGAAGAGCCATTCGCGGTCGAGGCCCGAGTCGAGGTGGTCCCACGGGAACGCCTCGTTCTCGTCGCGCTCGCGCTGGCAGTACCAGTCGAGCGAGACGCCGGTGTCCTCGAGCGCCTGCGTCCAGGTCGACAGCGTGTCGACCTCGTGCCAGCCGTCGAAGCGTGCGCCCAGTTCCCACGCACGCTCGATCGCGTCCGCGACCCGACGGTCCCCGCGCGAGAGCAGGCCCTCGACGACGCCCTCCTCGGGGTCGTTCGTGCGCAGCCGGATGTTGCTGTGTGGCTTGATCCGGTCGAGCACCAGCGCCATCTTGCGCTTGATCTCGGCCGGGGAGTCCTGCGGAGCCCACTGGAACGGCGTGTGGGGCTTGGGCACGAAGCCACCGACCGACACCGTCACCTTGTTCTTGCGACCGTGCCTGCGCGCGACCTCGTAGACCTTGATGGTGAG
>JBFJMP010000005.1:0-19469 GCA_041633895.1 Nitriliruptoraceae bacterium | reverse complement strand
TCGTCCAGCGCCCGGACGAGGCCCGGGGCGTCCGGGTTGTCGCCGTGCAGGCCGTCCTCGCGCCACGACAGGGTGTTCACGGCCCCGATCAGGCGCGCCTCGTCGCTGAGCCGGTCGCAGAGGTCGACCACGGCCTGCTTGTGCGGGATCGTGACCGAGGCCCCGACGCACCCGACGGCCCCCAGACCGGCGACGGCGGTCGCGAGGTCGTCGGGGTGGACCGGCAGCGCGACGTAGACCAGGTCCAGGTCGAGGTGTCGCAGTGCGGCGTTGTGGATCTCGGGCGAGCGGGAGTGCCCGACCGGCCATCCGAGCACCGCCAGCAGGCGGGTCGAGGCGGTGGGACTCGCTGCCGGGGTCACTGGCAGCGCCCGGCCTGGCGGTACGCCGCCACGTTGTTGTTGTGCTCGTCCAGCGTCGTGGCGAAGCGGTGGCTGCCGTCGCACTCGGGCGCGACCACGTAGTAGAGGTAGTCGGACGCCGCAGGCGAGAACACGGCCCGCAACGCCTCGGGGCGCGCCCCGGCGATGGGCGTGGGCGGCAGTTCGGCACGGGCGTAGGTGTTGTAGGGCGAGTCGATGCTGGTGTCGATCGACGAGGGTCCACCGGCAGGGTCACCGGCGGCGTACAGCAGCGTGGCGTCGATCTGGAGCAGCATCCCGCGGTCGATGCGGTTGCGGATCACGGCCGCGATCTCGTCCCACTCCCCCGGTACGCGGGCCTCGCGTTCGACCAGCGATGCGATCACCAGCGCCTCGTAGCGCGAGATCCCGGCCGCCTCGGCCTCGGCGATCGCGCTCGGCGGCGGCGTGGCCATGACGATCTCGACCTGGTCGATGAGTTCCTGCAGCACCTCGGCAGCGGTCACGTCCTCGTCGAACTCGTAGGTCAGGGGGAACAACAGCCCCTCGAACACCTCGATGTCGGGGTCGAACGAGTCCAGGGCCGGCATCCACTCGGGCAGGCGCAGTGGCGCGTCCGGACCACCACGACGGGTGGCGTCGAGCACGGCGCGATAGGCAGCCACGTCGTGCGGCCCCTGGTCGGCGAGGCGCTGCAGCGTCTGGGCGACGGTCAGTCCCTCGGGGATCGTCATGCGGACGACCTGGTTCGCGATCGGGCCCTCACCCAACGCGGCGATCGCCTCGTCGACGCTCATGCCGGTCTCGAGGTCGTAGACGCCCGCGGTGATGTTGGCGTCCAGACCCTCGCTGCGAGCACGGAAGCGGAACGCAAGGGCGTTGCGGATCACGTCGGCGTCCTCGAGCACCTCACCGATCTGGGACGCGCTCGCACCCGCCGGAATCTCGACCTGGACCGGGTCGCCGGGGCCGGGGTCACCGGCGAGCTGCTGGTTGACCCACCACATGCCGGATCCGACCACGCCGAGGACGATCGCCAGGCCGATGGCGATGGCGATCAGGAACCGTCGCGACGAGCGGGACAGCGCCATCAGCGAACACCACCGGTGCGGGCGTCGAGGACCGTCTGGAGGATCAGGGTCGCCGCGACCCGGTCGATGTGCTGGCGTCGCTCGCGGCGACTCGCGTCCTGCTCGAGCATGATCCGTTCCGCCTCCACGGTCGTGAAACGTTCGTCCCACAGGATGACGGGGCAGCCCGCCTCGTCCTGCAGTGCCGTCGCGATGCGACGGGCGCGTGCGGCCGCCCGACCCTCGCGGCCCTCCAGCGTACGTGGGTAGCCCACGACCGCCGCGACCATCCCCTCACGCTCGACGGTGGCCGCGAGGTCGCTGGCGACTGCGGCGTCGTCGGCAGCGGTCGGCAGCGTCTCCAACGGCGTCGCGACCATCTGCATGGTGTCGCAGGTTGCCAGCCCGATGCGCACGTCGCCGAGGTCGACGCCCAGGATGCGCCCTGTCGTCGGCAGCGCGGACAGGGCGTCTCGGCCGTGCGGGATGCGACTCAGGCCGACACCGCCGCCCGCGCCTGCTGCGCCGCGACCTCCAGTGCCTCGGCCAGGCGCGCGCCGTCCTTGCCGCCGGCCTGGGCCATGTCGCCCTTGCCGCCCGCGCCGCCGCCGACGACCTGCGCCGCCGGATGCAGGATGGGGCGTGCCTCGACCCCGGCGTCCACGAGGTCGGCCGTGAGGGTGCAGATCATCTGGGCCTTGCCGTCGTCCGTCGTGGTCCCCACCACGACGACCGCACGCTCGGCGAGCCGTCCGCGCACCTCGGACGCCAGCTGGCGCAGTTGGTCGTTGGTCAGCCCGGAGGCCGCGTGGGTCACGACGGCGAGGCCGTCGATGCGTTCGGCGGCGTCCGCGATGCCCGCGGCCTCGGTCGCGATCGAGGCGCTGCGGGCCTTGTCGAGTTCCTTCTCGGCGACCTTCAGTCGCTCCATCAACCCACGGACGCGCTCGACGGCCTCGTCGGTGCGCGTCCCGAGCAGCCGAGCGATCTCGTCGGCCACCATGCGCTCACCCGACAGGTACGCGAACGCGTCCGGTCCGGTCAGCGCCTCGACGCGGCGGGTGTTGGACCCGATCGACTCCTCACGCACGATCACGATCGAGCCGATCGTGGCGCCCGACGGCACGTGCGTACCGCCGCACAGTTCCTTGGAGAAGTCGCCGATCGACACGACGCGCACCGTCTGGCCGTACTTGTCGCCGAAGTTGGCGGTGGCCCCGGCGGCCTTGGCCTCGTCGATCGACATGACCTCGGTCAGGACGTTCGGGTTGCGGACCACGCGGTCGTTGATCGTGGCCTCGATCGTCGCGAGCTCGTCACCCGACACCGACTCGAAGTGGGGGAAGTCGAACCGCAGGCGGCCGGGCTGGACCAGCGAACCGGCCTGCTGGGCGTGGTCGCCGAGCAGTTCGCGGATCGTGGCGTGCAGCACGTGGGTCGCGCTGTGGGCACGCGAGGTGGCCACGCGCCGTCCGCCGTCGACGACGGCGCGGACGTCCTGGCCCGGGCGCACCTCACCGGCGACGACGCGGGCGCGGTGGGTCGTCAGGCCCTCGATGGCCTCCTGCGTGTCGTAGACCTCGAGACGGCCCGTGTCGGTCTCGAGCAGGCCGACGTCGCCGACCTGCCCGCCGCCCTCGGCGTAGAACGGGGTCCGGGCCATGACGACCTCGACCTCGTCGCCCTCGCTCGCGGTGACGACCGCACCGGAGGGGGTCAACAGCGCCCCGAGCGTCGCCTCGGCCTCGAGTTCGCCGTAGCCGACGAAGTCCGTCGCCCCGACCGCGGCCGCGGCGTCACGGTAGGCATCCACGGGCACGCCGCCGTCGTTCGACTTGGCGCCAGCGCGCGCGCGAGCACGCTGTTCCTCCATGAGGCCGTCGAACGCCTCACGGTCCAGCGAGAAGCCGGCGTCCTCCGCGATCTCGGCGGTGAGGTCCACCGGGAAGCCGAAGGTGTCGTGGAGTCGGAACGCGACGTCGGCGGGCAGCGCGGTGCTGTCCTCGGCCCGCGCCGCATCGAGCGCCTCGTCGACCATCTGCAGGCCGGCGGAGATGCGACGCGAGAAGTCGTCCTGCTCCGCCGCGGTCACCCGGGTCACCAGCGCACGCTGTTGTTCCAGCTCGGGGTAACCCGGTGACATCGTCTCGATGACCTGGTCGATCATCGGCCCCATCACGTCGCCGTCGAAGCCCAGCAGGTGGGCGTGGCGGACGGCGCGGCGCAGCAGGCGCCGCAGCACGTAGCCGCGGCCCTCCTTGGACGGCAGGACACCGTCTGCGATGAGCATGGCGGACACGCGCGCGTGCTCGGCGATGACGCGCAGCGACACGTCGCGCTCGTCGTCCTGCCCGTAGGTCGCGCCGGTGACCTCGACCGCACGGTCGACCATGGGGCGCAGCAGGTCCGTGCCGAACACGTCCGGGACGTCCTGCAGGATCACGGCCATGCGCTCGAGGCCCATGCCCGTGTCGACGTTCTGGCGCGGCAGGTCGCCGAGGATGGTCCCGTCCTGGGCGAGCTCGTGTTGCATGAACACGACGTTGTAGAACTCGAGGTAGCGCTCGTCGTTGACGGCGGGGCCGCCGGCCTCGCCGAACGCGTCACCGCGGTCGTAGTACAGCTCGGTGTTCGGACCGCCCGGGCCCGCGTTGTGGGTCCACCAGTAGTTGTCCTCGGCACCGAGCCGCTGGATGCGAGCCGCCGGGATGTCGGTCTCGGTCAGCCAGATCTCCTCGGACTCGTCGTCCTCGGTGTAGACCGTGGCCCAGATGCGCTCGGGGTCGAAGCCGTACGCCTGCGTGGACAACTCCCACGCCCAGGCGATCGCCTCGCGCTTGAAGTAGTCACCGAAGCTGAAGTTGCCGAGCATCTCGAAGAAGGTCAGGTGGCGCGTCGTGCGACCGACGTTCTCGATGTCGTTGGTGCGGACGCACTTCTGGAACGACGTCGCGCGGGGCGTCGGCGGTTCCGCGTCCCCCATGAAGTAGGGCTTGAACGGGACCATCCCGGCGATGGTGAGCAGCAGCGTCGGGTCGCTCGGGATGAGGGGCACCGAGTCGTGGCGACGGTGCCCACGCTCCTCGAAGAAGTCGAGGAACGTACGACGGATGGAGAAGGAGTCCATGGAAGGGCCTCGTGGGGACGGCGGGGAGCCGACGCGTCAGCGGCGCTGGAAGGCGTCGCGCATGGTGGGCACGCCGTACTCGGCGCGCAGTTCGGCCTCGCGCTGGGCAGCGACGGCCCGCGTCTCGGCCGCCGCGTCCTGCAGGCGCGTCATCAGGCCACCCGCGGCACGGCCCGCGTTGCGGGCGACGTTCGTGGGCGCGACCGCGCGGCTGGCCTCGTCGAGGCGCTTGACCACGAAGGCGCCGACCAGCAGGCCGAGGCCGAGGCCGAAGAAGAGCAGGAAGATGCGCTTGAACACGTCGGGACCTCTCAGGCCTTCATCTTCTTGGCGCCCTGCGTCGCACCGGCGACGAAGGCAACGCCCTTGATGAGCGGGTTCGACACGGTCGCGTGCACGACGCCGACCAGGGAGTCCGTCGTGGCCGTGATCGACTGGACGCCCGCGATGATCGTGTCCACGCGCGCGAGTTCGACGTTGACGCCCGACACGGTCTCGTTGAGGCCACCGAGGAGGCCGACGGTCTCGTTGGTCACGCCACGGACCGTGAGCACGATCTCGTTGATGAGCTTCAACGTGCCGATCAGGACGATGCACAGGCCGATGACGAGCACGCCCCAGAAGGCCGCTCCGATCACCAGTGCCCAGTCGCCACCGCTCATGCCGTCACCTTCGTCCGTGCTCGTCGTGTCCGTCGGGGTTCGTGGGCTCCGTCGCCGTTCCGGCGACGAGCCCCGCACGCCGTCGGGCCAGTTCACCCTCGGCACCGATGTCCGTGGGTTCGTACACCCGCTGTCCCGTCAGGGCATCGGGCAGGTACTGCTGCTCGACCCACCCGTTGGGGTGGTCGTGAGGGTAGTCGTACCCGTCGCCGTGCCCGAGCGCGCGCCCAGCCTTCGAGTGGGCATCGCGCAGGTGGGCGGGCACGGGTTGGTTGCCGCGGTCCTGCACGAGCTGTCGCGCCCGGCCGATCGCGCGGGTCACGGCGTTGGACTTGGGCGCCATGGCCAGCGCGATGGTGGCGTGCGCGACGTGGAACGTGCCCTCCGGCAACCCGATCCGATCGAACGCCTGGGCCGCCGCGACCGCCGTCGTCAGCGCGTTCGGATCGGCGAGCCCGATGTCCTCGGACGCCAGGATCACGAGGCGGCGCAACAGGAAGCGCGGGTCCTCCCCCGCCTCCAGCATCCGCATCAGCCAGTACATGGCGGCATCCGGGTCGGAGCCGCGAATGGACTTGATGAAGGCCGAGATCTGGTCGTAGTGGGCGTCGCCCCGGTCGTAACGCAGGTTCGCGGTGCCGCTGATGACGTGTTCCGCGGTGATCGTGTCGGTGCCGGCGGGCGCGGCGTGCACCGCGACCTCGAGGGCGTTGAGCGCGGCACGGGCATCGCCGTCCCCTGCGGCGAGGATGGCGGCGATCGCCTCGTCGGTCACCTCGACGGCGCCGGCGAGGCCGCGTTCGTCGACGACGGCACGGCGGACGATGCGCTCGATCGCGTCCTCGGGCAGCGACTCCAGCTGGACCAGACGACACCGCGACAGCAGGGGCGCGTTCAGCTCGAAGAAGGGGTTCTCGGTCGTCGCACCGATCAGCACGATGGTGCCGGCCTCGACCGCGTGCAGCAGGGCGTCCTGCTGGGCCTTGTTGAAGCGATGGATCTCGTCGAGGAACAGGATCGTTCGTCGAGCCGCCACCTGCCGGCGCGACCCGGCCTCGTCGATCACCGCGCGGACGTCGCGCACACCGGCCGTGACCGCCGACAGTTCGACGAAGGCCGCGTCGACGTGCGACGCGACCACGCGGGCCAGTGACGTCTTGCCCGTGCCCGGCGGCCCCCAGAACAACAGGGACGCCAACGTGCCGGTGTCCAGCATGCGCCGCAGCGGCGTGTCCGGACCCACGGCGGCGTGCTGGCCCTCGTACTCGTCGAGATCCCGTGGCCGCATGCGCGACGCGAGGGGTTCACCGTCCGGCGTCCGACCCCGGGCACGACCCGACTGCGGACCCGGGGCGCCCGTCCCACCGGCGGACGTCCCTGCGCGGGACGGGTCCGGCTCGAACAGGCGACCCGACGGGTCCTGGCTCATGACCCGGCGCCACCCGTGGCGTCGGCGGCCTTGGCCTGCGGGGCGAGGCGCAGGGCCAGCGCGTCCAGGGAGCCCGGCTCGTAGGCCGCCGGCGCGTCGGTCAGCGGGCAGCTGCCGGACTGCGTCTTGGGGAACGCGATGGTGTCGCGGATGTTGTCGCGCCCCGTGAGCAGCATGGTCCAGCGGTCCAGCCCGGCCGCGATGCCGCCGTGGGGCGGGGCGCCGTAGGACAGGCCGCGGAGGAGGAAGCCGAACTTGTCGTCCGCCTCCTCCTCGTCGATGCCGAGGAAGCGGAACACGCGCGACTGCATGTCCTGGCGGTGGATACGGATCGACCCGCCGGCGGCCTCGTGGCCGTTGATCACCAGGTCGTATGCCCGGCTGCGGGCGTTGGCCGGGTCCGTGTCGAACGTGTCCTCGCACGCCGCGGTCGGCGCGGTGAACGGGTGGTGGGCAGCGGCCCAGCCGTCGTCGGCCTGCTCCCACATGGGGAAGTCCACGACCCAGAGCATCTCGTAGCGGTCGGGGTCGATGAGCCCGCGGTCCTTGGCGATCGCGTTGCGGAACGCCCCCATGAACTCCTGCGCCCACCGCGTCGGGCCAGCGCCGAAGAAGATGGCGTCGCCCGGGCCGGACTCCGTCGCCGCCGTCAGGCCGGCGATCTCGTCGTCGTTCATGAACTTCGCGAGCGGCGAGCGCAGGGTCCCGTCGTCCTCGATGACGCCCCACGCCAGGCCCTTGGCGCCGCGGCGCTTCGCCCAGTCCTGCCACGCGTCGAACTGTTTGCGGGTCATGTCCCCGCCGCCGGGCACGGCCACGGCGATCACGGAGCCGCCGTCACCGAGCACGCCCTTGAAGACGCCGACCTCGGTGTTCGCGAACACCTCGTCGAGGCGGCGCAGCTCGAGGTCGAAGCGCAGGTCGGGCTTGTCCGAGCCGTAGCGCTCCATTGCCTCGTCCCACGGCATCCGTCGGAACGGTGCCGGGATGTCCACGTCGAGCACGTCGGACCAGACCTGCCGGACCAGTTCCTCACCCAGCGCGAACACGTCCTCCTCGTCACCGAACGACAGCTCGACGTCGAGCTGGGTGAACTCGGGCTGGCGGTCGGCGCGCAGGTCCTCGTCCCGGAAGCAGCGGACGATCTGGTAGTAGCGCTCGACGCCGGCCACCTGCAGCAGCTGCTTGAACAGCTGCGGGGACTGCGGCAGGGCGTAGGTCTTGCCGGGCTGCAGGCGGCTCGGGACGAGGAAGTCGCGGGCGCCCTCGGGCGTGGCCCGGGTCAGCATCGGCGTCTCGACCTCGAGGAAGCCGTGCCGTTCCATGACGGTGCGCAGCGACGAGTTCAGCTGGGCGCGCACGCGCAGCATGTGACCCATCTCGGGGCGACGAAGGTCGAGGTAGCGGTGACGCAGGCGCAGGGCCTCGTCGAGCTCGCCACCGTCCTCGATCGGGAACGGCGGCGTCTGGGCCGCGCTCAGGACCTCGAGCTCGCGGACGGCGACCTCGATGGTGCCCGTGTCGAGCTTGTCGTTGACCATGCCGTCGGGACGTGCACGCACCTCACCGGTGACACGCAGCACGTACTCGCTGCGGACGCGGTGCGCCGCCTCGAGCGCCTCGGCGCCCTCGATGTCGGCGACGATCTGGACGAGGCCCGAGCGGTCGCGCAGGTCGATGAAGGCGACACCGCCGTGGTCACGACGATTCGCCGCCCACCCGGCCAGGGTCACGGTCTGCCCGACGTGCTCCGAGCGGAGCTCGCCGGCGGCGTGGGTGCGCATCGCACCGTGGGGACTGATCACTGGTCGTTCCTCACGAACTGGGGTGGGTCAGGAAAGGATGGTCACGCACGTGCGGCGGCGGTGCGCTGCACGAGGTGGGACACGAGTTCGACCTCGTCGACGGTGGTCTGCTCGCCCGTCGCGAGGTCCTTGACGGCGACCGTACCGGCCTCGCGCTCGTCGCTTCCGCGGATGACCGCGAAGCGAACACCGCGGCGGTCGGCGTACTTCAACTGCTTGCCGAACTTGCCCGTACCGGCCCACACGTCGGCGGCCAGTCCCCCGGCGCGCAGCAGCCCGGCGAGCCGTAGGGCGTCCGCACGACCGTCGTCGTCGAGGATGGTCACGACGACGTCCGGGGCACTGCTGACCGCGTCGTCCTCGGCGAGCAGGAGCAGGATGCGCTCGATGCCGAGCGAGCCGCCGGTGGCGGGTACGTCGTTGCTGCCGAACATGCCGATGAGGCCGTCGTAGCGACCGCCCGCCGCGATCGTGGCGGCGAGGCCGTCGTGGACGACCTCGAACACCGGTCCGGTGTAGTAGCCGAGGCCGCGTGCGAGCACCGGGGCGTGGCGGATCGTGCCCCCGGCGACCGTGCCACCGAGCAGGTCCAGCACCTCGTCGATCTCCCCGAGGCCCTCACGACCGCGTTCGGTCGACGCCAGACGGTCGCGCACGCGGTCGACGAGGTCGTCGGACCCGAGGTCGGTCACGAGCGCCTCGATGGCGGCGTCAGGGACCTCGCGCTCCCGCAGTTCGGCGGCCACGCCGTCCACGCCGATCTTGTCGAGCTTGTCCAGCGCGACCAGCGCCGTCTCCTCCATCGCGACGTCGATGCCGTACGCCTCGATCAGGCCACGCAACGCCTTGCGGGAGTTCAGCTGCACGGTGAAGCCGGAGAGGCCGAGGGCGTCGAGCGTGTCGGTCACCGCCGCGAGCGTGGCGGCGTCGGCCACGAGCGAGTCGCTGCCGACGGTGTCCACGTCGCACTGGAAGAACTCGCGGAAGCGGCCCTTGCCCGGCCGGTCGGCTCGCCAGACCGGGGCGATGTGGTAGCGCTTGAACGGCATCGTCAGTTGGGAGCCGTAGCGCGCCACGACGCGGGCGAGCGGGACGGTCAGGTCATAGCGCAGGGCCAGGTCGGCCTCGCCGGACTCCTCCTTGTCCCCGCGCTTGAGGATCTTGAAGATCAGCTGGTCCCCCTCGTCGCCGTACTTGCCGGTGAGGACCTCCAACCGCTCGAAGGCCGGCGTGTCGAGGGGGCCGAATCCGTGGCGGTGGAAGGTCTCGCGGATCGTCGCGAAGGCGCGCTCCCGCCGGGCGACGTCCTCGGGGAGGAAGTCGCGCGTACCGGAGGCCGGGTCAGTGGAGATCGATGACATGAGGTGTCTTCAGGAGAACTGTTGGCGGGCGTGGGCGATGTACGGGTTGGTGGCGCGTTCCTGACCGACCGTGGTGTCCGGACCGTGGCCCGACAGGATGAGCACCTCGTCGTCGAGCGGCAGGACCGTGTCGACCAACGATCGCATGATGTCGTCGGTCGATCCACGCGGGAAGTCCGTGCGTCCGATCGACCCGGCGAACACCAGGTCCCCCGAGAACAGCACGCCCGCGGACGGGGCCCCGGGCTCCCCCAGGGCGAACTGCACCTGCGCCCCCTCGAGCCCCTCCCCCAGGAAGGTCACGTGGCCGGGTGTGTGGCCCGGGTTGTGGCGCACGGTGAAGTCGATGCCGGCGAGGTGCAGGCGGTCGTGGTCCGCGACGTCGCGGATCCGGGCCTTCGGGTCGCGCCACTCGAGGCCGAACTGGGCGCGCAGGATCGAGGCCGAGTCCTGACCACCCATGCCCATGCCGGCCAGGGGGTCCTCCCACAGCCAGCGGTCACCGGGGTGGGCGTGGATGTCCACGTCGAGGGCGTCGGCGAGGTCCGGCACGGCCCAGAAGTGGTCGATGTGCCCGTGGGTCACGAGGATGGCCTCGCACTCGACGCCCACCTGTTCCAGGATCGACGGCACCTGTTCGGCACCGCCCTCGCCCGGATCGATGACGACGCAGGTGCCCTCGTCGAGGTCGCCGACGACGAAGCAGTTCGTCTGCCACCGGCCCAGCGGCAGGCCGACGACGAAGCGTTCTGCCATGGCATGGTCCTTCGCGTGAGTTGGCGCGAGTGCGGGCGAGCGAGGCTACAGGCCCGACCGCGTCAACCCGGTCGCTTGCCACCCGGCACGACGCGGTAGGCGTCGTAGACCCCGTCGACGTTGCGGACGCTGCGCAGCGCGTAGTTCAGGTGCGTCGGGTCGGCGAGTTCGAACGTGAACCGGAGCACGGCCTGGCGGTCGCGGCGCGTCGTGACCTGCGCGGACGTGATGTTGAGGTGGAGGTCGCCGAGCACCGCGGTGATGTCCCGCAGCAGGTGCTTGCGGTCGAAGGCCTCGATCTCGATCGCGACGAGGAACGTCGACCCGGAGCCGGCGCCGATCCACTCGACCGGGACGAACCGCTCCTCGTGCTTGCGCAGGTCCGACACGTTGGGACAGTCGGTGCGGTGCACGGACACCCCTCGGCCCCGCGTCACGAACCCGAGGATCTCGTCGCCCGGCACCGGCGTGCAGCAGCGCGCAAGGGTCACGAGCATCCCGCCGTCGCCCTCGACCTGGATGTCGTCCGTGGCGCCGCTGCCCTGTCCGATGCGAATCGGCGACGGGCCCGTGGGCTCCTGCGCCGGTGCCGGTGCCTCCTCGTCGTCGCCGAGGTGGCGCGCGACGTGGTTCGCCACGGTCATGGGGCCGACGTGATGCTCGCCCACGGCCCGGAACAGCGCCTCGGCCTCCTTGTAGGACAACTCCTCCGCCACGGCGGTCAGCAGCCCCGACGAGGACGCCTTCGTGTAGCCGATGCCCTTCTTCCGCAGGGCCCGCACGATCGCCTCGCGCCCCCGCTCGGTGGCGTCCTCGCGGCGCTCGCGGTTGAACCAGGCACGGATCTTGGACTGCGCCCGCGTCGAGTGCGCAATCGTGAGCCAGTCGCGGGACGGCCCGGCGTCCTCGGCCTTCGACGTCAGGATCTCGACCGTGTCGCCGTTGTTGAGTTGCACGTCGAGCGGCATGAGGCGGTCGTTGACGCGCGCCCCGACACAGCGATGGCCGACCTCGGTGTGGATCGCATAGGCGAAGTCGATGGGCGTCGAGCCGGCCGGCAGCGCGCGTGGGTCACCGTTGGGTGTAAAGACGAAGACCTCGTCCTCGTACAGGTCGATCCGAAGGGACTCGAGGTAGTCGTCCGGGTCGTCGACGTCCTGCTGCCAGTCGAGGATCTGTTCGATCCACGGGAAGTCCCCGCCGGGCCCGCTCGGGCCCGTCTTGCCGTCGGGACCGACCCGGGCGACGTCCTTGTACTTCCAGTGGGCGGCGACGCCGTACTCCGCCGTCTGGTGCATCGCACGCGTGCGGATCTGGATCTCGAGCGGGCGTCCGTGCGGACCGATCACCGACGTGTGCAGCGACTGGTACAGGTTGAACTTGGGCATCGCGATGTAGTCCTTGAAACGCCCCGGGACGGGACGCCAGGTCGCGTGGATCTGCCCGAGCACGCCGTAGCAGTCGCGCACGCTGCCCACGATCACCCGCATGCCGACGAGGTCGTGGATCTCGTCGAACTCCTTGCCACGCACCACCATCTTCTCGTAGATGGAGTAGTAGTGCTTCGGCCGCCCGGTGACCTCGCCGCGGATCTTGAGCTCGCGGAGTTGCCCCTCGAGGTCGCGCTCGACCTGCTCGATGTAGGCCTCGCGCTCCGGGTTGCGCTCCGTGACCATCGCCACGATCTCTTCGTAGCGCTTCGGGTGCAGGGCGCGGAACCCGAGGTCCTCGAGCTCGAGCTTGAAGCGCTGCATTCCCAGGCGGTGCGCCAACGGCGCGTAGATGTCCAGCGTCTCCTGCGCGATCCGCTTCTGCTTCTCGCGCGGCATGTGCTCAAGCGTCGCCATGTTGTGGAGGCGGTCCGCGAGCTTGATCAGCAGGACGCGGATGTCGCGAGCCATCGCCACGATCATCTTGCGGAACGTCTCGGCCTGTTGGTGCTCCTTGGAGTCGACCTTCAGCGCGTCCAGCTTCGTGACGCCGTCGACGAGGACCGCGACCTCCTCACCGAAGTAGTCGGCGATCTGGTCTCGGGTCGCCTGGGTGTCCTCGACCACGTCGTGGAGGAGCGCCGCCACGATGGTCGCCGTGTCCAGACCGAGGTGGGCGAGTTCGGTGGCGACGGCGATCGGGTGGGTGATGTAGGCCTCACCCGACTTGCGCATCTGGCCCTCGTGGGCCTGTTCGGCGTACTGGTAGGCGCGGATCACCTCGCGCACGTCGACCTTGGGCGACGACTCGCGGATGCGCTGGACCAGTCCGTGCAGCTCCGGCGGGACGTCGCGCGGCGCCATGGGCAGCCGGGACAAGAATCCCTTGACCCCCGACGGTCGTGGTGGCGGGGGTGCCGGGGGGAGGTCCGACGCTGCGTCGCTCGTGTCAGCTGCTCCTGGTGACGTCCACGGTCAGCGTAACCAGCCGGTGCAACTCAGCGACCGATCCCGGGCCGGGTTCAGCGGCCGCGCCTGCGCGACCGCTTCGACCCGCCAGACCCGCGCACGTACTGCGTCGTGACGGGGCGCCGAGCGGCTGCCGCGGCACCCGTCCCGTCCGCGTCGACCTCGTCGCCGTACTTCTCGGCCAGTTCCGCGACCTCGGGGTCACGGGTCGTGGACCACCAGTTGAGGAAGGGGCTCGCCACGAAGAGCGACGAGTAGGCACCGAAGAACATGCCGATGAACAGGGCGAGTCCGAGGTCCTGCAGCGTCGTCGCACCCAGCAGCTGGGCGCCGATGACCAGCAGGGCCCCCACGGGGAGCAACGACGTGATCGAGGTGTTGATCGAACGCCACAGCACCTCGTTCTGCGAGGTGTTGACCACCTGCGCGAAGGTGCGCGCGCCGGGCCGACCGAGGTAGGCGAGGTTCTCCTCGATCCGGTCGAACACGACGACGGTGTCGTACAGCGAGTACCCGAGGATGGTGAGCAGGGCGATCACCGTGTTCTGGCTGACCGTGAAGCCGAACCAGGAGTACACGCCGAGCGTGATGATGATGTCGTGCGCCAGCGCGAGGACCGCGGACACCGCCATGCGGAACTGCAGGCGGATCGAGATGTACGCGATCACGACCACGAGGAAGACGATCAGGGCCTCGAGCGCCTTGCGCGAGATCTCGTCACCCCACGTGGGGCCGACGAAGGACTCGCTGATCTGCGTCGAGCCCGACACCTCGGCCAGCACGCTGGTCACGGCGTCCGAGACAGGACCGTCGAGCTCTACGGCGGTCATGCGCACGAACAGGCCACGCCCACCGTCGGTGCCCGTCACGACCTGGACACGTACGTCGGTGCCACCCGCACCCTCGACGGCGGAGGTGACGTCGGCGACGGTGACGTCCTGCGTCACCTCGTCGACGGTGAAGCTGGTCCCGCCCTCGAAGTCGATCGACAGGTTCAGGCCCCGGAACAGCAGTCCGGCGACGGACAGCACGAGGAGCACGGTGGACGTGTTGGCCCAGAGTCGCGACCGACCGATGAAGTCGAAGCTCGGCGTCTTCATGCTGCACCCCCAGCGGCCTCGATGGCGGCTTCGTCGACGCGTACCGACTTCCTGGTCAACCGCTTCGCACCGGCGAGCAGTCCGACCACCGAGCGCGTGTACGCCCACATGATCAGGATGTCGAGGATCGTCGCCACGCCGAGCGTGAAGGCGAAGCCACGCACGGGACCGACCGCGAGGAAGTAGAGGATCAGCGCCGCAGCGAGCGTCACCGTGTTGCCGGCCAGGTTGGTCCGGAAGGCGGAGTCGAAGCCTCGGGATGCGGCCGTCCGCATCGTCTTGCCGAGGTTCAGCTCGTCACGGATGCGTTCGAAGAAGATGATCGACGAGTCCGCGGTGATGCCGATCGCCACGACGATGCCGGCGACACCGGCCAGCGTCAGCGCGAAGCCCACCTCCCCCATGAGGGTGATCACGCCGAACACGAGGATGCCGTAGATCGCCAGGCCGCCGATCGCGATGACGCCGAGCAGGCGGTAGAAGTAGGTCAGGTACATCCCGACGAGCAGGAGGCCGATCAGGCCGGCGATGACGCCGGAGCGCAGGGCCGCCGAGCCCAGCGACGGGGACACCGACTGGAAGTTCGCCTCCTTCAGCGTCAGGGGCAGCGCCCCGACGTCGAGGACGAGCGCCAGGTCCTTGGCCTCACGTTCGGAGGCCGCCGGGTCGGTCTGGCCGACGGTGATCGTCGCCGAGCCGCCGGCGATGCCGACGCCGCACTGGACGTTCGCCGACATGTTCGGGGCGGACTTGATGACGTCGTCGAGCACGATGGCGAGTTGGCCGATGCCGCCCGCGTCGCGCTGGCAGGCCAGGGCGGAGGTGGCCTCGCGGAAGGCGTCGCCACCGTCACCGTCGAGGCTGAGCTGCACCACCCAGCCGGACACGTCGATGCTCGGGAACGCATCCTCGATGTCGTCGCCGGTCAGCGTGTCCGGCGTGCCATCGCCGTCCTCGACGCCGGTGATCGACTGGCAGTCCGGGTCCTCGGCGCCCCCGTCCGGGATGCCCTGGTCGGTGGGGATGCAGCCGACCAGGTACTTCAGCGGTCGGGGCGCGTCCAGCGGCAGGCCGTCGCCGAAGATGTCGTCGGCGTCGGTCGGCTCGGTGGGCTCATCCGTGGGATCGTCCGTCGCGGAGTCGGTCGGGTCCGCAGTGGGCTCGTCGGTGGGCGCATCCGTCGCCGGGTCGGTCGCGTCCGGGTCGGGTGCCTCGGAGGCGTCCCCCTCGGCGGCCGCGTTGACCTGTCCGAGCGCGTCACCCGACGGCTCCTCGGACGGGGCCTCGGTCGTGTCGGTGGTCGGCTCGTCGGTCGCTTCGGGTGCCGTGGCCGAGTCGGTGGCCGCGTCGGACGCGGGGTCCGTCGGGGCGACCGTCTCGGACTCGCTGGCGTCGATGAGGTCCTGCAGGTCGGGCGCGTCGGCACCCGTGTCGACCGGGGCCGGTTCGACCGCACCAGGGTCCGGCAGGTCGTCGCACACGTAGCGGTTGCCGGCGAAGGCCGCGGCCTCGGGCGCGTCACCGCTGACCGGGACGGTCGGCTTCGGGCGGTTGGGGCTCAGCGTGTAGACGGGCTCGCCGGCGTCATCGAGGATCGGCTCACCGTCGTCCGCGACGGCTGCCTCGACGCACGGCGGCGTGGCCGCGTACTCGGGGGTGCCGGGGATGACGAGGTTGATGACCGGGTGGAAGGTCAGCTGCGCCGTCTGGCCGATGATCGACTTGGCGCGCTCCGCGTCCGTGATGCCCGGCAGCTGGACGAGGATCGTGTCGTCGCCCTGGCGTGCCACGTCGGGCTCGGCGACGCCGAGGCCGTTGACGCGCTGGCGGATCAGGTCGACGGCGAGGTCGAGCGCGCGATCCATGTCGTCGGGCTGGTCGCCCTCGGGGTCAGGCTGCAACGCGGCGGAGATGCCGCCCTGCAGGTCCAGGCCGAGCACGGGTCGGGCGCCGGCCACGAACGAGCCTGCGGCCACGGCGACGAGGATCAGGATCGCGGCGAGCGACCAGATCATGCTGTTGCGTTTCACGGTGCGGTCCCCTTGCCGTCAGCCGAGCGGAATCCCGTTCGCCGTGATGCGGAACTCGCACCCCAGCGTCCGGGCCGCGCGACGGCACATGATCATTCGGTCGAGGAAGATCTCGAAGTACTCGATGACGGTCGAACGCTCGGTGTCCAGTTCCAGTTCGAGCGTGATCGTCGCCTTCTCCGCGTCGACGCGGAGGAAGGAGTGCGTGACTGCGTCGTTCACGCGGTCATGGATGTCGAGGCGGGTGTCGGCGCCGTCGCGCACGCGCGAGCGGTGCACGTCGGCCTTGTCGGCCAGGATGACGGCGGCACCCACCGGGCCGATCGCCGAGCCGTACTGCTCTTCGTGGTTGCCGACCGCCGACAGCACGAGCCCGATCCGGTAGGGGTCGACCTCGAGGCGTCGCAGCGCGTCGTAGGCGATCCAGCCGGAGGACAGGCCGTGGTTGAGGCGGCTGACGACGTTGCCGACGTCGTGGAGGTAGCCGCCGAGGGCGGCCAGCTCGCACAGGTCGTCGTCGGCACCGAGGTGGTGCAGGACGTTGTAGGCGATGCGCCCCACGAGGTTCGCGTGGCGGAAGCCGTGTTCGGTGAAGCCGAGCTGGCCGAGGAACTGGTCGGCGAGCTTGATGAAGGCCGACACGACCTGGTCCTGCTGGAGCTTGGTCAGGACGTCGACGTCCGTCCCGGTACGACGGGTGGCGTCGAGGGCGAGCTGTTCACCCTCGCGCACGGCGGCCAACGCATCCACACCGCGCAGGACCGCGGACTCCGGCGATTCGGAGATCGCCGTGGCCGGGTCGCGCAGCGCGCTGGGTGCGTCAGCCTCGTCGTGGGAGGTCACTCGTCGGCCTCGACGGCGTCCTTGGCCTCGACCTCGTCGCGGAGGATCTCCTGGACGGCGGACCGCCGGAAGCGCAGCACGACGTCCTCGTCGGCGTCGACGCTGAGGTCGACCGACTGCTCACCCAACGAGACGACGCGGCCGTGGAGCCCCCCGACGGTGATGACATCGTCGCCGACGGACAGCGTCTTCTGCATCGCCTGGAACTCGGCCTGCTTCTTGCGCTGCGGGCGGATCATCAGGAAGTAGACGAGCCCACCGATGAGCAACAACGGCAGCAGGCTGCCGAGCGCCGAGGCCTGGCCGCCGGATTCCTGTGCCAAGACGGACCACATGGTGGTTCCTTAGTGAGGGTTGCTGGAGACGACCGCGTGGATCGTTGCGTGACGAAGCCGGCCACTGGCCGGCTCCCTCGGAGGCTATCGCAGCGTCCGGATGGGGCGAACCCACCTTGGCTCAGTCGTCCGTGTCGAACAGCGTCTGTCCGGGGCCGGGGGCGGCGAGCCCCAGGTGCCGGTAGGCGGTTGCGGTCGCGACGCGTCCCCGCGGCGTGCGTTGGATCATGCCCAACTGGATGAGGAACGGCTCGACGGCGTCCTCGACCGTGTCGGGTTCCTCGCCAACCGCCGTGGCCAGGGTGGTCAACCCGACCGGACCGCCGGCGAAGCGGTGGACCAGTGCCTCGACGACGCGACGGTCGAGGCGGTCGAGGCCGATGTCGTCGACGTCGAACACCTCGAGTGCCTGCTTGGCGACGTCCGCGTCGACGGTGCCGTCGCCCTCGACCTCGGCGTAGTCGCGCACGCGGCGCAGCAGGCGGTTCGCGATGCGGGGCGTCCCGCGGCTGCGGCGGGCGATCTCGTGCGCTCCGCCGTCGTCGGTCTGGACCTCGAGGAGCGTTGCCGAGCGCGCGACGATGGACTCGAGGTCCGCGACGTCGTAGTAGTCGAGGTGGGCCGAGAAGCCGAAGCGGTCACGCAGCGGCGAGGCGATCAACCCGGTGCGCGTGGTCGCCCCGACCAGGGTGAACCGCGGCAGGTCCAGCCGGATCGAGCGTGCGGCCGGGCCCTTGCCGACGACGATGTCGATCTGGAAGTCCTCCATCGCCGGGTACAGCACCTCCTCGACCGTTCGGGGCAGTCGGTGGACCTCGTCGACGAACAGGACGTCGCCGGGCTCGAGGTTAGTGAGGATCGCGGCCAGGTCACCCGGCCGTTCCAGGGCGGGACCCGACGTCGCCCGGAACAGTGCCCCGACCTCGGCAGCGATGATCGCGGCGAGGCTGGTCTTGCCCAGCCCCGGTGGTCCGGACAGCAGGACGTGGTCGGCTGGCTGCCCACGCTGGATGGCCCCACGGATGACCAGGTCGAGCTGGCGCCGCACGCGTGGCTGGCCCACGAAGTCCGCCAGCCGCCGCGGCCTCAGGGACGCGTCGACGTGGTCCTCGCCGGGCAGGCGGTCCGCGTCGAGGATCTCGTCGTCGCTCATCGCACGCCCGCCGCGGTGCCGATGCGCTGCAGCGCACGGCGCAGGATGTCGGACACCTCACCGTCGACGTCGATGCCCGACAGCGCCGCCGCGACCTCGGTCGACGAGTAGCCGAGGGCCACCAGCGCCTCCCGGGCCTCACCGGCCGGCGTCGTCGGGACGCCGCTGCCACCCCCGAGGTCGTCGATGTCGAGGTCACCGACGGCCCCGACCTTGTCCCGCAGCTCCAGCACGACGCGGTCGGCGACCTTCTTGCCGATGCCCGGGACCGCGGTCAGCGTGGGCGTGTCCGCGGTGGCGATCGCGACCCGGAGCGTCTCGGCCGAGTGCGTCCGCAGCGCCGCCAACGCGAGCTTGGGCCCGACCCCCGACGAGGTCAGCAGCAACTCGAAGGTGTCCAGGCCGGCACGGTCCCGGAACCCGTACAGCGTCATCGAGTCCTCGCGCACCTGCATGGACGTGTGCAGCTCGACGACCTCGCCCCGCGGCGGGATCCCGTCCAGCGACGCGACGTGGACGAGGTAGCCCAGGCCGCCGACGTCGATGACGACGTGGTCGGCGCCGCGGTGCACGACGGGTCCACGGACATGGGCGATCACGAGGTCCTCCGGTTCGCACGGGGTGCCGTCGGGTGGGTGGAACGCGCGTCGGCGGACGAGGTCCCGCCGGCGACGCGCACACCACGGGTGGCGATCAGGTGTTCCCAGCTGGTGGCGCCAGCGGCCGGAGCTGCCGGCGCCGTCGCCCGGTTGGCAGCCGGGTGGCCGCCTGCCGGTGCGAGGCGCTGGCGGGCCAGGGCGGCGAGCGCGACGGCAAGGGCGTCCGCGGCGTCGGCGGGGCGCGGCGTGTCGGCGAGTCGCAGTTGTGCCGTGACCATCCGCGCCACCCCGTCCTTGTCGGCGGCCCCGTCCCCGGTCACGGTCGCCTTGACGTCCGTCGGCGTCAACTGGACCACGTCGAGCCCGGCCGCGGCCGCCGCCAGCATGGCCACGCCGGCGGCCTGTGCGGTGCCCATCGCGGTCCGGACGTTGTTCGAG
>JBFJMP010000004.1:0-20691 GCA_041633895.1 Nitriliruptoraceae bacterium | reverse complement strand
GCCATCGCCGGCACGATCAGCCTCTCCGAGCCGTCGGATGACGGCACGGCGACGCGTCTCGGCAGCCTGACGGTGACGGTCGACAACGCGCTGCCCACGGCCGGCCAGGACGACTACGTCAACTCGTCATCGACGCCGGGTCGGGCGTTCGTGGACGGCCCAACCGGCCCCAGGGGCCTCAACCGCACGTGGTTCACGGTCTGGACGGACGACGAGACGATCGTCACCGGCCCCAGTTCCGACCCGGCGCGCTCGTCGTGGGAACTCGACGACCGGCGCGGGGCCGACTGGGTCGTGGAGGTCCCGTCCATGGGGACGTCCGGATTCGAGGCGAACCTCGCAGGCCCGGTCACGATCACCCCGACCGCGAACGGCTTCCTGTACGACCTGCACGTGCACCGCCAGCCCAAGACGTCCGCCGACCGGGTCGACCTCGTCGTCGAGGCGCCGCCCGGGTGGCGCATCGTCGGGGTCGAACTGGCCGGCGGCGGCGATGCGGCGACCGCCGAACCGGGCGTCACGCCCCCGACCGTCGATGTGGACGGTGCGCGTGCCACCATCGCCGGGGACATGACCCGCAGCCTCGACATCCGCGTGGCGATGGCACCCGACGGGTCCTGAGGCAGGCCCCATCGGCGGCGTCAGGAGCCGTTGGGACCCCTGGACGTGAACCCCGTGGCCGCGGTCGCCGCCGGCTCCTCCACGTCGACGTCGACGCGGTAGCCGTAGTAGTAGCCGACCTCGCCGGGAGCCAGGTTCAGCACGGAGCCGAGCAGCGAACCACCCACGCGCCGCAGGCGCCGAGCGGACTCGCGGATGGCGCGCTGGCGGGTCTCGCCGTACGCCAGGGCCATGACGACCCCATCGACGATCGCGGCGAGCTCCAGCGAGTCGGCAACCGCCAGCAGCGGCGGCCCGTCGATGATCACCATGTCGGCGACACGCGCAGCCTCGGTCAGCACCGGCTGGGCACCCGCAAGCAGTTCGGCCGGATTCGGCGGGGTCACACCGGCGGGGACGAGGCGGAGACCGTTGACGCCGACGGACATCAGCGTCTCGCCGAGCTCGTGCTGACCGGTCAGCACGGTCGACAGGCCCACGCCGTTCGTGACGCCGAAGCGGGTGTGCAGCGACGGGCGGCGCAGGTCGGCGTCGATCAGGATCACCCGGGACCCCGACTGGGCGACGGCGATCGCGAGGTTGGCGGCGATCGTCGACTTGCCGTCGCCGGACAGGGGGCTGGAGACCAGCACCGTGCGCAGCGGACCCTTGCGCGACGCGAACCGGAGGTTCGTGCGCAGCGTGCGGATCGCCTCGGACCCCGGTGAGGCGGGGTCACGCAGGAGCTCCAGGACCCCGTCCTTGGTCGCGTTCTCCAGCACCGGGACGAAGCCGAGGACGGGGCGGTCACCGGTTGCGACGCGGGCCTGCGTGTCCGAGCGGACGCCGTCGTCCATGTAGTCACGGGCAAACGCCAGGCCGATGCCCAGCAGCAGGCCCACGAACACCCCCATGATCCCGTCCTCGACCGGATCGGGGAACTCCGGGCTGCCCGGCGCCGACGCCTGGCGGATGATCGCACCGCTGTCCTGGATCAGCAGGTCGCTGCCCTCGAGGATGTTCAGCTGCGCGCTCATCTGCGCGATCTGGTTCTCGATCGTGTCCTGTTCCCGCACCAGACCGCGGTAGTCCGGGTCCTGCGGGTCCGTCGCCGCGAGGTCCGCCTCGACCTCGACGCGCTGCAACTCGAGGGTGTCGAGCCGCGCGCGCAGGGTCGTGCCGGCGGCGACGACCCGTTCGAGCGCCTCCTCACGGCGGTGCGTGATGAACGCATCGGCGAAGGCGTTGGCGATGTCAGCCGCGCGTTGCGGGTCGATGTCGACCGCGGCGATGCGCAGGACGCGAGTGTCGCCCACGGCCCCGGCGGACACGCGTCCCAGGAGTTGGCGCCCGCTGAGGCCCAGGCCCAGCGCCTCTGCCGCGCGGTCGGCGACCGACTCGCTGGTCAGGATCTGCACCTGCGTGGCCAGTTCCTGCGTGGTGAGGGTCGCATCCACCAGGCCGAGCGAGGTCGTCGGGTTCGACGAGTCCACCACGAGGTCGGACGACGCGCGGTACCGCGGGGTCTCCAGCAGCGACGACCCGAGGCTGGCGCCGGCCACGACCACGACCGTGAAGGTGACGATCAACCAGCGGCGTCGCAGCACATCCAGATAGCCCCTGATGCCGGGGCGCTCGTCGGATTCTTCGGGGTCGGTGATCATCGGCGGGAGCGTAGCCGACGCCCCCCACCCCGCTTCGTGGCCGACTCGACGGCCGCCGCGGCCCCGTACCGCGTGTAGATGCCGATGATCTCGTCGGCAGCCCGTTCCCAGGTGAAGGTGACCGCATGGGCCTGCGCGGCACGTCGAACGGCGAGCAGTCGGTCGGCGTCGGCGGCCAGGTCGACGATGGCGTCGGATGCCGCGGCGACGTCACCGGCCGGTACGACCCGCCCGGTCACCCCGTCGTCGACCAGGCGACGCGGGCCTCCGACGTCGAAGACCACGGGTGCGAGGCCGCAGGCCATCGCCTCGACCAGGGCCATGCCGAAGCCCTCCGCGTACGGCGTCGCGAGCACCAGCGAGTGCCCCACGAGCAGGTCGGGCAGGTCGGTGTTCACGAAGCGGGGGACCGTGTGGACCCGGGCGCGGACCGCGGACGGGAACGCCCCGGCGATGTCGTGATCGCCCGACCCGAGGAAGGTGGCCTCCAGGTCCGGCGCGGCGGCCAGCGCCCTCGCGAGGACCCGGACGGCGATCGTCCCGCCCTTGATGCCGTTGAGGCCCCCGACGAAGGCGATGCGTGGCGCGTCGTCGGGGGCCGCCACCGGCCGGTCGAGGAAGTGCGCACCGATCCCGTGGGACACCAGCGCGGTCCGCTCCGGCGCCACGCCGAGGTGGTCCACGGCGTGACGCCGCTCGTCGTCGTTGAGGAACACGCAGACGTCGGCCGCGCGCAACGACCGAGCGATCTCCCACAGCCGGTAGCGCCAGAACAGCCGGTTCCGAACGGACGGCCGTCGACCCTCGTCGGCCAGGACGCGACGTTCGCCGTCCCGGAGCACGTGCTCCAGCCCGTGGCTGCGGGTGACCAGCAACGGGGCGGTCGTCCCGCGGCGCACCAGCGACCAGACCCACGCGTCAGCCGTCGAGGCGTCGATGACGTCGACGTCCGCCCGGGCGAACACCGGCGCCATCCGCCAGGCGAACAGCGCGAGTCGGACCTGGCGCGGGAGCCAGGACGGCACGGACTCCAGCCCCCGGACCTCGGGGTCGTGGCCCCGGGCCCCGACGGCGTCGAACAGGCGCATCGTCGCCCCGGCCGCACCCGCGTCGAGGTCCAGGTCGTGGTGGACCGTGGCGAGGATCCGCAAGGACACATCCTGGCGTTCTAGAGTCGGCGAGACCCTACTTGCTGCCTCCCGACCGGCATGACGTGCACGTGGCGATCGACGGCTTCCACCTGTGGGGCTCGTCGCGCGACCGGGGCATCGGCACGTACGTCCGCGGCATGCTCGCCGCGCTCGCCCCACGCGACGACGTCCGGGTGACCATCACGGTCCCCGCCGAGGTCGAGGGTGATGTCGTCGAGGGTGATGTCACGGTGCCGGAGGGGATCCGCGCCGTCCGCGTCACCCCGCGACGTTCCGGACCTCTCGGGTTCATCGAGCACGCGCGCCGCAGCGGCGAGGAGTTCGCCGCCCTCGGGGTCGACCTCGCACATGTCCCCGGCCTGCCACCTCCGGCGCGTCCGACGGTGCCGACGGCGGTGACGGTGCACGACCTGTTCCCGTTGACGCTGCGGTGGACCGCCAACTCCCGCGAGCGCAACCTCCTGCGGCTGTCGCTGCCCCTGCTCCGACGGACGGACGCCATCGTGGTGCCCTCCGAGCACACCGCCGCGGAACTGCGGGCCCGCGGATTCGATCCGGCCCGACTGCACGTCGTCCCCAACGGCGTCGACCCGGCCTTCCACGCCGCTGGCGAGGTGCAGGCCTCCGATCGGCCCTACGTGCTGATGGTGGCCGGCCCGGACCGACGCAAGCGCCGCGAGCTGTCGCTCGACGTGATCGAGGGCGTGGTCGCGGCTGGCCTCCCCCACCGCCTCGTGCTCGTGGGCCGCCAGACCGACGAGCAGGAGGCCCACCTGCGCGAGCTCGTGGCCGCCCGTGGCCTGGGCGACCACGTCGAGGTGGCCGGACACGTCGACGACCTCGCGGCGTGGTACCGGGGCGCCGCGGTCGTGCTGGTCACCAGCGCCGGTGAGGGATTCGGGTACCCGGCGGTCGAGGCCATGGCGTGCGGGGCGCCCGTGGTCGCCCTGGCCAACAGCGCAACGACCGAGATCGTGGGGCAGGCGGGCGTGCTGGTCGGCGGCGACGACGTCGCGGCGCTGACGCGCGCAACCGTCGACCTGTTGGCCGACGACGACACGCGGGCACGACTGGTGGTGGCCGGCCGGGAACGGGCGCGGGCCTACGACCTCGACACCTTCGGTCAGGGACTGGTCGACTGCTGGACCGCGCTGCTGGCGAGGTCGCCGAGGTAGGCCGCGTAGTCGGCGCCGATCCGGTCCCAGCCGAATCGGGCCTCGACGTGCGCACGACCGGCGGCCGCCATCGCGGCTGCCGCCGCGTCGTCCTGCAGGAGGCGCACCACACCGTCCGCGAACGCCATCGGGTCGTCCGCTGCGACCGCGGTGCCCGCGTCGAGATCCAGACCGGCCAGTCCGATCGTCGTGCCGACGACCGGTCGGCCGGCCGCGAGAGCCTCCAGCGCCTTGAGGCGGGTCCCCGAGCCGACCCGGAGGGGCACGACCGCCACCTTGGCCGCGGCGAGGTACGGCAGGACCGACGGCACGTCCGCGTGCAGGCGGACACCCGCCCCGTCGTCGAGGCGTCGCACCTCGTCGGTCGGCTGTCGTCCGACGAGGGCCAGGGTCGCGTCCGGGACGCGTTCGCGGACGCGTGGCAGCACCTCACGGACGAACCAGGTCGCCCCGTCGACGTTGGGTTGGTAGTTGAAGGACCCCGTCAGGACGATCGACGGCGTGGTCGGCAACGGGGTGGGGCGCACCACATCCGTGTCGACGCCGTTCGGGATCAGCACCCCCGTGCCCAGGTCCGCGCGGTCGTCCTCGGACACCACCACGATCCCGTCGTAGCCGGCGACCCAGTCGGCCTCGAGTCGGCGCAGGCGCCGGGCCTCCTCGGCCCACCGCAACCGACGAAGTGCCGAGGGCGCGGACTGGCTCCACTGGTCCGCCCGCTGTGACGGGAGGTAGTGCAGCGTCAGGGACGTCGGCACGCCCCGGACGTGCAGTCCGACGGGAGCCAACCAGTCGTGCTCGATGCAGACCAGGTCCACGTCGGCGGCACGTCGCAGCAGGCTCGGCACCATGAGGTCGCGCAGTGGCTGTGTCGCACGCAGTCCGGCGGGGCCGCCGGTGGCGACCGCTCGGGCCAGTTCGACGGCGCGACGGGCCGGGGTACGCGGCGGCGCGGCCGGGGGCGCCCCGACGAGGGTGGTCGACGCCACGTCAGCGACCGCACGCGCGTCCTCGACGGGGTTCGTCGTCAGCAGGTGGACCTCGTGCGCCGCAGCCACTCGCTGCAGCAGGTTCGCCTGCCGGATGCTGCCGCCGCCGCGCGATCGATCCGGCGGCTCGTCGGTGACCCAGAGGATGCGGCTCACAGGGTGGGCTCCCGGTCGTGGAGGGGGACAAGGTCTGGGGTGGCCCCGGGCTCGTCCGGTGGCGGGGCCGACGCCGAGGCCCGGGGCGCCAGAGCGAGGCCAGCCACCAGCCAGAAGGTCCACGCGGTCGGGATGCTGGTCCAGACGTGGAGGAACATGCCACCGACGGCCAGTCCGAGTCCAGCGGCGGCAGCACCCCCTTCGAGCGGCGTGGCGGTGGGCGCCCGGGCCCTGCGGAACAGCGCGACGAGCAGCATGATCACGAGGACGATGAACAGGATCATGCCGACGAAGCCGAGTTCGTTGCCGACCTGGATGTAGGCGTTCTCGGAGATGACGGTGGACTCGTCGAGGTCCGCCCCGCCCACGGTGGGCCCGGACGCGAGGCCCTTCCCCAGTGGATGGGCCAGCATCGACTCGAAGCCCTCCGCGAGGCGCTCGCGGTGTCCCTCGGCGGACGGATCATCCCCGGTGATGGCGCTCGAGAAACGCGCCCCGACGCCGGTCATCGACGCGAGGACGAGCCCGGCGATGATCACCGCGGCCGTGATGACGGTCGCACGCCCGCGTTCCCGCAACCACGGGTTCGGCAACGAGATCAACACCCCCATCGCCGTCACGGCGGCGCCGAGTGCCGCGCTGCGGGTCCCGGTCATGAGGACGCCCGCGCCGATGACGCCGGCTGCGACGGCGGGCCACGGCGACGGGCGCCGCACGAAGCGATGGAGGGCCAGCCCGAACGACGGCAGCATGAAGAAGCCGGCGGTCAGCGGGCTGAACAGGAACGACCCTGCCCGGATCGTGGACCCGCCGGAGCCGTCGTGGACCGCCACGCGAACCGACCCACCGCGGGTGGATCCCAGTGCTCCTCGTGCGTACTCGTCGACGCCCGCCCAGTCGCGGACGAAGTCGCGCCAGACGTCGTTGGCGAGGTACTCGAGCATGGCACCAGCCGCCACGACGACCCCCATGACGACCACGACTCGCGCGATGCGGTCGAACGAGATCGTCCACGGGAGGCGCCGGACGACGAGGAACAGGATGACGAACGCCACGTTGGTCCGGAAGGACCGTGCGAGGACCTCGGCGTTGCCCGGGGCCTCGGGGAACAGGCCGGGCTGCCACGCCCCGAGGACGAGGTACGCGCCGGCCAGGGCGATCAACGCCAACGCCACCCGGTCGATGTCGTCGGTCCGATGCTCGCCCCTGGGCAGGCTGAGCAGTCCGATGACCGCCGCGACGAGGACCAACTCCTTCCACGTGCCGGCGTTGTCCAGTGCGCCCGCGGGCACACCGGACTTGAACGCACGTGCCAACAGCACGGTCTGCACCGGGAGCACCACGAGGGTGGTCAGCACCCACGGGCCGGGGCGGGCCACGGTGAGCGCGAAGACCGCGACGACCGCCACCAGCGTCAGGATCAGGTAGAGGGCCTCCTGACGAGGGCCGCGCCACACCAGCAGGCCGGCCAAGCCCTGGGCGGCCAGCAGCAGCACGATCGGCAGCCACGACCGCAGGTCGGCCAGCAGCGGTACTCGGGGGGCGCGGGGCGAGGTCTGGGCGGTCACGCCGGAACCCCTTCGGTGCCCGACAGGTGCGCCAGGTCGATCGTCCCGGCGTCGGTCCTCCGGCCGAGTCGCAGCGCGAGGCCGAGCCCACGTGCCCGCGGGTTCGTGCGGCGATGGGCCGCCAGGGCCGGGGCCAGGCGTGTGACGCGGACCCACGCCGCACCGACGTCGGCCACGACGCGCAGGTCACGGCGCACGAGGCGGGTCGCGACGAAGGCCAGGTCTCCGACGACCACCAGCACCGCGGCCAGCAGTGCGGCGGGCAGCGGCAGGTGGCGCCAGACGTTCAGGTGGCGGCCGGCGACGATGTTGACGCGGAGGCGGCCGCGCTTGTCGCCGACCGACGGCGTGGACGACGACGAGATGGTGTGGCCGGCGAGCACGCCCGGTTCGTACCGGACCTGCCACCCGTGGGCGGCCAGGCGCAGTGCCAGGTCGACGTCCTCGCCGTAGGTGTCGAACACGACGTCGAACGGTGCCCGCTCCGGGGCCGACAGCTCGTCGAGCACGTCACGGCGATACACCGGACACGCCCCGCTCGGCTTCAGGCAGGCGTGCGGTTCGGCGCTGCGACCGTCGTCGTGGACCCGCATGTCCCAGGCCAGGTGCTGCGCCCCGCTCTCGACGGCGACGACACCCGTGGTCGGCAGTTCGCCCTCGGCGTCCACGTGGACGACGAGTGGGGCGATCGCGGCGGCTCGGTCGTGGCCGCTCAGCGCGGCAACGGCGCGGCTGGCGAAGTCGGGATGCAGCACCACGTCCTGGTTGCACGGGACGACCACCGCCCCCGATGCCAGGGCGATCCCCTGGTTCATGCCGGCGGCGTAGCCCCGGTTCGAGTCGTTGCGCACCACCATCGCCCCGTCGGGCAGCACCAGTCGGTCGACGGCACCGTCGGACGAGGCGTTGTCGACGATGACCAGCTCGACGTCCGGGTGGGTCTGGGTGAGGATCGACCGCACCGCGCGGTCGAGGAGGTCACCGCCGTCGTAGGCGAGCACGACGAACGAGACGCGCGACTGGGACGACAACCGCACTCCTCTCGTACGTGGCGCCGTCGGGAGCGTAGGGCAGGCGGCGCGGCCGGCCGGCGTGCCATGGCCGTACGCAGGGAGTGCGGGAGTAGCCTCCTGCCCGACCCCCGCCGGAATGTCCCCATGGTCACCGTGACTCCCCGTTCCCCCCTGCACGTGGCCTACGTCGTGCACGGGTTCCCGGAGCGCTCCGAGACGTTCGTGGCCAACGAGATCGACCACGTCCGGCGGGCCGGCGTCGAGGTCACGCTCCACGCGATGCGCCCCCCGCAGGTTCCGGCCCCGGACCTCGCGGAGCGCGCCGGCGTCGAGGCCGACCGCCTGCCCGACGGCGCCACCCTGTCGTGGGGTCGGGTGCTGCGGGAACTCGCCCGGCTCGCCACGACGAACCCCGTCCGCGTCCTGCGGGCGATGCTGCTGCTCCTGCGCGACCCCCAGTCCGCGAACCGGGGATCGTTCAAGCTCGGCACGATGCACGCCGCGGGCCTCCGGGGACGTGGCGTCGACCTCATCCATGCGCACTTCGCGGACTTCCCGGCCTCCATCGCGATGTTCTCGGCTGCGCTCCTCGGGGTGCCGTTCACGTTCACCGGCCACGCGTTCGACCTGTTCCTGAGCCCCTTCGACCTGCAGCGCAAGATGCGCCGCGCGGCCGTCACGGTCGACGTGTGTGACTACAACCGCCGGCGGGTCCGCGAGGTCGAGGGCGATGTCGGCACCCACGTCTACGTCCCGTGCGGCGTCGACGTCGAGGCGTTCGAACCGACCGCGACGCCTGCGGACGCGGACCCCCACGTCGTCGCGATCGGGCGCCTCGTCCCCAAGAAGGGCTTTGCCGACCTCATCGACGCGCTCGCACTGCTGCGTGACGAGGGCCGGCTGGTCGACTGCACGATCGTCGGCGACGGCCCGCTCATGGACGAACTGACCGCGCAGGTGCGCGCCACCGACCTGTCCGATCGCGTGGCCCTGGTCGGGTCCCAGCCGGCCGCCGCGGTCCGCGACGTGCTCGCGACCGCGACCGTGTTCTGCCTGCCCTGCGTGGTGGCGCCCGACGGCGACCGTGACTCCCAACCCGTCGTCATCAAGGAGGCGATGGCGATGGGCGTGCCCGTGGTCGGCACCGCCGAGGTCGGCATCCCCGAGATGGTGGTCGACGGCGAGACCGGCCGACTCGTCCCGCCACACGATCCGGCCGCGCTGGCCAGCGCCCTCGGCGACCTGCTGGCCGACCCGGACCTGCGCGCGACCTACGGGGCGGCGGGACGCCGACGGGTCGAGACGACCTTCTCGTTCGACCTGACGGTCGGCCGTCTGATCGCCACGTGGCAGTCGATCCTGGGTCGCTCCGCGTGAGCGCCTCGCCCCCGACGCTCACGGTCGTGCTGCCGGTCCACGACGCCGGCGCCCTGCTGGCGCCGTGCATCGACCACCTGCTCCCCGAACTCGAGGCGGACGACAGCCGCGTGGTCGTGGTGGACGACGGCTCGACCGACGACGCGGTGGCGCGCCTGCGTGCACGGGCCCACCCGCGTGTGGAGGCCCTCCGACTGGAGCGTTCGCTGGGCCCGTACGGGGCGCGCAACGCCGGTTGGCGTCACGCCGACGGCGACCTCATCGCGTTCCTCGACGTGCGCTGTCGCGTTCGACCGGGCTGGCTCGCCGCGTTGCGTCGTGCGATCGCCGCGCCCGGCGTCGCGATCGCCGGGGCCGGCTACCACGTGCTCGACGGCGACTCCGCGGCCGCCAACCTGATGCACCGCCAGCAGCCGTTCCTCGCCCACGTGTCGCTGACGGACGACCTGCCGTTCCTGCCGGGCGGCAACCTCGTGATGACGCGCGAGACGCTCGCAGCCGTCGACGGCTTCGACGCGACCCTGCACTCGGGCGGCGACCTGGTCCTGTGCTGGCAGGTGCAGGTCGACGGCCTCGGCGCCGTCGTGGACGCGCCCGGGGCGCTGGTCGACTGGGTGCCGCGCGAGGGCGCCGGCGACTTCGTGCGGCAGCGTCGCAAGTACGGGGCCGCCCGTCCCGGCATCCTGGCGCGCTTCACCGACCACGGGATCACCGTGCCGCGGCCGTCACGTGCTCCACTGGTCGGACGCGTCCGCGCGGCACTGCGGACGCGCGAGACGACGCTGCCGCCGCGGTTGGCGCTGCTCGAACACGCGGCGGAGTACGCGTACCACCGCGCCTACCGCACGGCCTGGAAGGACCTCGGATGAGCCCGACGACCGCCCCACGCGTCAGCGTCGTGGTCAGCACCTACAACCGGGTCGACGAACTCCGGGGCCTGATCGGTGCGCTGGAGGCACAGACCCTGCCCGCAGACCAGTTCGAGGTCGTGATCGTCGACGACGGCTCGACCGACGCGACCCCCACGTTCCTCGCCGAACTGGCTGACCATCCGACGATGACCGTGACCGGCATGGTCAACGCCGTCAACTCGGGACCCGCGGTGGGACGCAACAACGGGGTCAAGGCCGCCCGCGCCGACGTCATCGCCTTCACGGACGACGACTGCCGCCCCGTGCCCGAGTGGCTCGAGGAGATCCTGCGCGCCGTCGACGGACACGACGACCGCATCGTCGTCGGCCGCGTCGAGCCACTGCCCGGTCACACCTTCGGGCCGTTCACGCGCACGCTGCGCGTCGACGACGCGGAGTACTTCCAGACGGCCAACACGACCTTTCCCCGCGCATGGTTCGAACGAGCCGGTGGCTTCGACGAGTCCTACCGACGCCCCGGCGGCGAGGACACCGACCTCGGCTTGCGCCTGCTGGAGGAGGGCGCGCATGCGGTCTTCGCCGAACGCGCACTGGTGCGCCACGCCGTGTCCGGCAACGACCTGGGCGGGGCGCTGCGACTCGCACGCCGCTGGATCGACATCGGCCGGGTCGTCCGACGGCACCCGCAGGTCCGCGACACGCTGCTGCACCGTCGCCTCTTCTGGAAGCGCAGCCACCCCCCGACGCTGCTGGCGGTCGTGGCGCTGGCCGCCGGCATCGGGTGGCGCCCCGCGCTGCTCGGCGTCGTGCCATGGCTGTACCACCGTGGCGTGTCGAGCCCGGCGCCCCACCGGTCACGCCGGGAGCACCTGGCGTCGTTGCCGGGCGTGTTCCTCGTGGACGTCACGGAGGTCGCGACGATGGTCCGCGCGTCGGTCCGCGGACGCACGCTGCTGCTCTGACGGCCAGCGAACCCACGGGACAAGGCGTCAGTCGCTGGCGCCTCGCAGGCTGGTGGCCTTGTCGAGGGCGTCCATCGGCAGTTCCTCGCCGTCGACGACCAGCGTCGGGTGCAGGTCGACGACGCCCCGGCCACTGCTGCCCCCGGACGACACCATCACGTGCTCGCGGGCGCTGATCGCGATCTCGTCGCCGGAACGATCCCGGACGATCAGGCGCACGAGGTAGGTCCCGGCGGCCAGCGGGTTCTGGAACTCGATCGTCCCGGTCATCGGGCGGTCCGGGCCGTGCGAACGGACGTACTGGCCGGGTGCGGTGTTGATCCAGTAGACGCCACCGAAGCCCTGCGAACCGACCCACAGCCCGAAGGTGAAGTCGTCCTCGACGTCCTCGGGGAAGTCGACGCGGAACGTCGCGCGGATGGGCTCACCGGCGTCAACGCGCCGGCTCGCGGGCTCGAGCGTCGCCGCTGCGGCCGGCAACTCCTCCTCGACCTCGACCTCGACGCCGTCGGCCCGGATGCGCGCGCCGGCGCCCCGGGGGTCGGACTGGAGGAGGTTCTGGTAGAGGTCGATGCCCTCGTCGGTCGGACCGTCGAACTTCATCTCGCCGCGATCGAGGACGATCACACGATCCGAGATGCGGGTGAGGGTCTCGAGGTTGTGCGTGACGACGATCACGGTCGCGCCGGACGAGGTGATCTCGCGCATCCGCTCGATGCACTTCACGCGGAACGACAGGTCGCCGACGGCGAGCAGCTCGTCGAGCAGGAACACCTCGGGGTCGACGTGGAGCGCCACGGAGGCGGCCAGGCGCAGGAACATGCCGGACGAGTAGTACTTGACCGGCGTGTCGATGTAGTTCGGGATCTCGGAGAAGTCGACGATCTCGTCGAAGCGCTCCTCGAGCTGCTCGGCGGACAGGCCCAGCAGGCGGCCGTTCACGTGGATGTTCTCGCGGCCCGACAGCTCGTTGTTGAACCCGACCCCGATGCCGATCAGGGGGGCGAGGCGCCCACGCACGGTCAGCGAGCCGGTGGTCGGGGCGCTGACACCGGACAGCATGCGCAGCATCGTGGTCTTGCCCGACCCGTTGCGGCCGATGATGCCGACGTTCGTACCGGCCTCGACGTCGAACGAGATGTCGTTGAGCGCGACGATGTCGGTCGGGCGCCGCCGGCGGTGCGGCATCAGGCGTTTGACGAGGATGGGCTCCTCGTCGTACTGACGGAACGTCTTGGTGACGTTGGTGACCTCGACCGCCTTCACAGTCGGTCCGCCACGCGTCGGTCGTGCCGCCCGAAGGCCAGCAGGCCCACGACGGACAGGGCGATTGCCCACACGATGCTGGTCACGATCGAGATCCACGCGCCGTCGGGAAGCCCGAAGAGGCTGGCGCGCACCGCCTCGACCGGCCCCGAGAACGGGTTGATCCGCAACAGCCAGGCGTAGTCCCCGGCCACGTCGGACGGATAGATCACCGGCGTCGCGTAGATGAGCACCATCAGGGAGGCCTGCACGACGTAGCGGATGTCACGGAAGTAGACGTGGAGCAGGGACGTGATGCTGGCGATCGAGAACATCACCCACGCGGTGAGCAGCATCGCGAACGGCAGGAAGACGATCGTCCACGGCAGGCCGGTCCCGAAGACGAGCCCGACCCCGATCACCACGACCATGGAGATGGCGAACCCGGGCGCGCTCGCGGCGATCGGCATCATGGGCAGCAGTGGACGGGGGAAGTAGACCTTGCCCGCGAGTGCGGCCGTCTCGACGATGCTGCCGGTGGCCGCACCGACCCCGCTGGAGATGAAGTTCCAGGTGACCATGCCCGACATGACGAACGGGGCGTAGGCGACCTCGGTCTCGATGCGCACGAACCGGCTGAACACGAACGCGAGTACCGCGCCCTGGATCAGCGGCATCAGCACGCTCCACGCCAGCCCGAGGGACGCGGAGCGGTAGCGACCCTTGAAGTCCTGGCGTGCGAGGACGAGCAGGACGCCGCCGGAACCCCGGAGGTCGCGCAGCAGGCGCCGGACCGAGTCCTCGCCACCAACGACGTGCAGCACGTGCGACGTGATCGGCGTCTCCTGGTTCCGGCCGGAGGTCGGGCGGGCGAAGCGTACTAGCCTCGCCCCGCCGCACGCGATCCCGGCCCCCGTGCGATGTCCAGGGACTCCGCCATCCGAATCCTCCACACACATCCCTTCTTCTGGCCGCACGTCCGGCGTGGCGCCGAGCGCGAGATCCACGACCTGTCGGAGCGGTTGGTCCGTCGTGGGCACGACGTCCGACTGGTCACCTCGACCCCCGTCGGGATCACGCAGCGCGCCGACGTCGACGGGATCGACGTCCGCTACGTCCGCCCGCGCGTGCCGGCCGCCCTGCGGCGCCGAGGGGTCGGTCCCGAGATGGCGTTCGTGCCCGTCGCCGCGGCGGCCAGTGCCCTGTCGCGCGCCGACCTCGTCCATGCCTGGATGCACCACGACGCGGCCGGGGCACTGGCCGGAAACCTCGGACGGTCGCGACCGGTGGTCCTGAAGATCACGGGCGTCCTGTACGCGGAACGCCTCGCCCAGCGGCGCCGCGAGGACCGCCTGTTCCGGTGGGCGCTGGAACGGGCCGATGCCGTGTGGTGCAACAGCGACTACGTCCGCACGGCGATGGCCCCCTTCGGACGCGACCTCGACGTCGTCCCGGCGGGCATCGACGCCGACCGCTTCACGCCGGGCGGGGTGCGGGCGGACGAACCCCTCGTCGTGTGCGCGGCCGCCCCGGACGAGCCGCGCAAGCGCGTGGTCGACCTCGTCGACGCCTGGCCGACGGTGCTGGCGGCCGCCCCGACGGCGCGCCTCGTCCTGGCCGGCCACACCTCGGAGGCGACCCGCGGCGAGCTGCTTGACCGCCTGCCGGCGCCCGCCCGCGACACCATCGAGTTCGCCGGCCTGGTCGACGACGACCGCCTGCTCACCCTGTACCGACGTGCCTGGGCCACGGTCGTGCCCTCCGTCTACGAGGCCCTCGGGCTGGTGACGTTGGAGTCGCTGGCCTGCGGGACCCCCGTCGTGGGTTGCGACTCGGGCGCGACACCCGAGTTGCTGGCCGACCCCGCGGTCGGGCGGCTCTTCGCACCCGCGGACCCGGCCGGCCTGGCTGCCGCCCTCGTCGACCTCGTCGCGAGCCCCCCGGACGACGCGGTGGTGCAGCGCTGCCGAGCCGCCGCGACGCCGTGGAGTTGGGACGAGATCGTCCCCGACATCGAACGGCGCTACCACACCCTGCTGGAGGCGTCGTGACCACGCCCGACCGCCCGGCATCCGGGCTCCCCGACTTCCTGCTGATCGGCGCCCCGAAGGCCGGCACGACGACGCTCGCCGAGATGTTGGACGATCTCGCACCCGTCCACGTGGCACCCGCGAAGGAGGTCAGCTACTTCGACCTCCACCACGACCGTGGGATCGACTGGTACCGCGCCCAGTTCCAGCCGGGGCCGGGCGAACACGTCCTGGGCGAGGCCACGCCGGCCTACCTCTACCTCGACGACGCCCTCGACCGCATCGCGGAGACCGTGCCCGACGTGCGGCTCGTGGCGATCCTGCGCGACCCGGTCCAGCGGTTCTGGTCGCACTACTGGTACTTCCGCGTCCTCGGCCTCGAGGGCCGACGGATCGCGCGGGTCATCGACGTGGAGTCCACCGACCCGGCGGCACGCATCCCGGGCCTGCCCGATCTCGCGGTCAGCTACCTCGGCTGCGGGCGCTACAGCGAGCACATCCGCGCCGTGCACGAGCGCTTCGGCGCGGACGCCCTGCACGTCGTGCTGCTGGACGACCTGGTCCGCGCCCCAGCCGCCGTGCTCGCGGGCGTCGCCGACCACATCGGGGTCGGCAGCGCGGACGTCGAGGCTGCCGCGCTGCGGCGCTCGAACCCCGGGGTGGTCCCGCGGTCGTACGGCGTCGCCCGTCTGTCCCACACGTTGCGGCTCGACGATCGCGCCCCGCGCCTCGCGCGACGTCTGCGACGGTGGAACCTCACGGCCGGGTCCCACCCCCGGATCGACGAGGCGACCCGAGCACGGCTGACGGCGCTGTACGCCACGGAGTACGCGGAGCTGCCGGACCTGTTGGGACGCGACCTGCCGGCGTCCTGGGGTTCCGCCAGCTGACGTCGGGCCTGCCAGACACCGCGGCACCCGTCAACCGCGGGCGCCCCACGCTGCGGGGAGGTCGCGACCGAGCCAGTCGGCCAACGCGGCGTTGTCCTGTTCGAACCGGCCGCGCAGCTCACGGCGCCAGTCGTCGGTCATCGCCTCCCGGCCGACCTGCGACTGGTTCCAGCGCGTGACGGGGCGCGCGACGCGCGGCGCCCACCGGTGCATCCGCGACACGATGAGCGCCCGCTGCAGTGCGTACGAGCGCGGGATGTGCCCCGGGTTGCGCGTCCGGGTCGTGTCGACCGCGACGTCGGGGTCCAGCCCGAGGTGGTCGTACACCGTGGTGAGGGCGGCAGCGGGATCGGCCTGCACCTCCTCGAGGAAGAGCACGAGCAGGCGGTCGCGCCCCAGCGCCCGCGCCGCGGCCTGCAGGTGCGCCACGTAGCGCGAGTGCTCGAGGTAGTGGCGCACCGGCACGGTCGTGCCGGCGTTGCCCGCTCGGTCCTCGGCGCGGATGGCGGACCGGAGGCTGCGGCCCTCGACACCGAGGGCGCGGAAGAACCAGTAGTGGGACCAGACACGAGCGGCCGGCTCGCGCAGCACCGCGATGGCCGGCGCCTCTGGCAACGTCGTGGCAAGGCGTTCCAGGGCGAGGTCGTCGAACAGGTAGGCGGGCGTCGCCTCGCCGATGTGCTGGTGCGGCTGCGCGTCCGCGAACTTCTGGGCGTACCAGTCCAACCCGCGCTCGTGGAAGCGGTTGAAGTACTCCGCCTCCTTGCGTTCCGGCACGAACACGTCGGGGCGCTGTCGCAGCCACCCGGCCAGCGTGGTCGTGCCGCACTTGGGCGCGCCGATGATGACGAAGTCCGGCAGGGTCGGCGCGCCCAGGGCGCGGACGGGGCGAGTCATGCCGACTCGGCCTGCTCCAGCCACGCCGTGACCTCGTCGGCCAGCAACTGGGCCGTCTCGGCGTGCGCCAGCGGCGTGCGGTGGCGACCGTCGAACCACTCCTCGGGCGGCAGTCGGTCGCACGACGCCGAGGCGTTCATGAGGCGGACCCGGTCCCCGAACATGTCGACGACCTCGACCAGCAGCCGGTTGTAGTGCTCGACCCGCTCCTGGATGCCGGGCAGCGCCTTCGTGTAGCGCTCACCCTGCCGGTCGATGTCGATCAGGAGGATGAGCGCCCCGGTCTCGCGTTCGAGCACGGTGATCAGGCGGCGCAGCTCCTCGACGAAGCGACGGGGCGGCAGGCGGTGGGTTCGCTGTCCGAACGTGGCGCAGCTCCAGCGCTGCCACCGGCGTGCGATGCGCCACAGGACGCGTGCAACGGTCCTGCGGTAGAGCATCGGCACGGTCGCGGTCGAGCGCCGCCACCCCAGCAGATGGGCGATGATCCGGTTCGGGACGAAGCGCGGCTCGCACTCGGCGAGCCCGAAGTTGAGGATGACGACGTCGGGGTTCGAGTCGCGGACGCGCTCGTACACGTCCCACGTGTGCGTGACCATGCCGTACCAGCGGTTCCACTGGTTCAGCTCGACGGGGACGCCGCGACGGATCAGCTCCTCGCGCAGCTGCAGCGGGTACGGGCCGCGGTGCCCACCGTCCTCGAACGGCTCGCACATGTAGGTGACCGAGGCACCAACGACGGAGATGCGCAGGGGGGGGACGGTCGTCGCACGGGGCCCGCGGGACCGCGAGGGGGTGGTCCGTGCCAAGGTCGGCGACTCCGGGTAGGCCGGGCGGCAGGCTAGCGTGCAGCCATCGTCCGCCCGTCTCCCGGAGCACGCATGCACCGCCCTGTCGTCGTCTTCAGGACGCGAGTCTGGGACGAGCGGGACGCGATGGCCCGGATCGTCAACTGCCTGACCGGGCACCGTGTGGTGGTCGTCGCGGACGAGATCGGCGAGGTGCCACCCGGTCCCGCGGTCGACCTCGAGGTGCGCCGGGCGGCCACGGCTGGCCTTGCCCGCCTCCTGCGTCGCGAACGCCCCACGGTCCTGCACGACCACGCCGCCGGCGACGACGGCCTCGCCGCTGCGCTGGGCATCCCGCGTCTGACGACGTCACCGGACGACGTGGCCGAACCCGTCGACCTGCGCGAGCACCGGCCCCTGGCGACCCGGTCCTCCGATGACCTCCTCGGCCTCCTGCGGCGCGAGGTCGGTGCGATGGCGGCGGACCTCGACGCGTCGTACCGCGCGGTCGCCGCGGGCGACACGCCGACCCGGCGCAGCGGCCCCGACCGACTGCCGCGCGTCGCCGTCGTCGTCGCCTCGCGCGACCGTGCCGAACTGCTCGCGCGCGCCCTCGACCACCACGCCGCGCTGGACTGGCCCGCCGACCTGCTCAGCGTCGTGGCCATCAACGACCAGGCCAGCGACGGCACCCGCGAACTGCTCGACGCGCGCGCCGCAGACGGCAGCATCGTCGCCCTGCACAACGAGGTGAACCTGGGTGCGGGCGCCTCGCGCGACCGCGGGATCGACGCGACCGACAGCGACATCGTCGCCTTCACCGACGACGACTGCATGCCGGACCCGACGTGGATCGCGGCACTGGTCGCCGGGTTCCGCGACGAGGTCGACCTCGTCCAGGGCCGCACCGGACCCGACCCCGCGCAGCCGTTGGGGCCGTTGTCGCGGACCCAGTGGACGCCGGCTGAGTACGGCCTGTACGAGACCGCCAACATGGCCTACCGGCGAGAGTTGCTGGAGCGCCTCGGTCCGCGCCCCTTCGGCGACGGCATCCAGGGCGACTTCACCCGCCTGCTCGGCCCGCGCTTCGGCGTGCCGGCGTTCGGTGAGGACACCTGGCTCGCCTGGCGCGCCCGACGCGACGGAGCGGTGACCGCCTTCGCCTCGCAGGCCGTCGTGCTGCACCACGTCTTCCAGGACGACCCGCGCCTGTTGCTGCGCCGGTCGATCCACGCAGCCGGCTTCCCGCCGCTGGTCCGGCGCCTGCCCGAACTGCGCGAGGTGGTGTTGTGGAACCGGGTGTTCCTCACCCCCGGCCACGCACTGCTGTACCTGGCCGGCGCGGGTGCGGTCGCGGCCGTCCCGCTCCACCCGGCAACACTCGTCGCAACCCTGCCCTACGCCTGGTCGCTGTTGCGCCCCCGGCGACCGGGCCTGCGCGCCCGCCTCCGGCTCGCGCCGGTGCTGGCCCTGCGTGACGTCGTGGAGACCGCCGTCATGGCGTACGCCTCGCTGCGCAGTCGGTCGCTCGTGCTCTGAGCGACCGCGGCGACCGGCCCCCCTTCGGAGCGGGGGTCAGTCGTCGGTGGCCAGCCAGTCGTACCCGAGTGGACGACTGGTCGCCGGGACCCCGCTCGCCAGATGGCCGTCGGGCACCTCCCCCGTGACGACGGAGTTCCCCCCGACGATGCAGCAGTCGCCGATGCGGGCGTTGCGGGCGATGACGGCGCGAGCCGCAACCCACGAGTTGGTGCCGAAGTGGACGGTGCCGCTCTTGAGCGTGTCGTAGAACCACTCGTCGGCGGCCACGTGGTGGTGGGACGAGTCGGTGATCGTGACCTGCTCGGAGAAGGCGGTCATGGACCCGATGAACACCTCGTTGTCGCAGTGGACCGTGCAGTTCTCGGCGAAGATCGTGGGCCCCGGGACGGTCAGGGTCCCCTTCACGTTCAGGCGCGTCGTGTGACGCACGTCGACGTCGCGACCGAAGTCGATGGTGCCGCCCTTGAGCTCGAGGAACACCCGCTCCCCGAGACGACAGCCGGGGCCGAGTCGCAGGGTGTTGTGCGTGCCGGGGGTGATGTCGATCCGGATGTCACGCTCGATGCGGACGTCGTCGGCGATCTGGAGGTCGACCGTCGCCCGCGCGAGCCATGCCCGGCGCGCCAGCCGTGCCGCGAAGCGGCGTCGGCGCAGGCGGTAGAGCACCCACGGCGTGCCCGAACGGGGCTCGACGCGCGACCGGACGAGTTGACCAAGACGACTCACGCAATCCCCCTCACAGGACCACCGACCGGTGGCGGATGCTACCGACGACCAGCGCCCACTCCACCGCGAGGTCGAACGCCAACTGACGGGCGAAGAGCCGCCACGCACCGGCGCGAACGGACCGGCGGTGGTGCCAGAACCACGGGACGACGGCGAGGAGCGTCAGCCAGTGGACCGGCACGGCAGCGGCGACACCGGCGACCGCGAGCAGCACGCTGGCAGTGCGCCGCCGGAGGAACAGCCGGTGCCAGAACATCTCGCGGCGGAAGCCGGGGACCGTGCGCGCCAGCTTCGGGAACGCGGCGTACATGCGGGCGCGACGCAGGTGCCAGCTGAACGGTGGTTCGGTCACCTCGTGGCGCACGACCGCGTCCGCGACGAACACCGCATCCCACCCGGCGCCCCGGACGCCCCACCCGAGGGCGGTGTCCTCGCCGAAGAACCCGAACGACTCGTCGAAGCCCCCGAACGAACGCAGCACGTCGGTGCGCGCGAACAGGTTGCACGTCTCGTACAGCCCGGTCAGGCGGTCGATGTCCTGCGTGACTGAGAACGCCGACGTCGGGCCTGCCGGCAGCGTGCGTCCCTGGGCGACGCCAACCCGGTCGACCATCGTGCGCAGGCCCGCCTCGAGCCAGTCCGGCTCGGGGATGCAGTCGTCGTCGGTGAAGGCGATGATCGGCGCCGTGGCTGCCGCGATGCCGACGTTGCGGGCGGGGGCGGGACCGGCGTTGGTGTCCATGTGGAGGATGCGCAGGTTTCCCCGGAAGCCCGCGCGCAGGGACTCGAGCACCTCGGACGTGTCGTCCGGTGAGGCGTTCTCGATGACGATGACCTCGTAGTCGGACGCCGGCAGCGTCTGGGCGTCGAGCGCGGCGAGCAGCGCCGGCAGGCGATCGGCGCGCCGGTAGGTCGCCACGACCACGGACACCCGGGGCGTCGTCATCGGGTACCGCCGAGGTACAGGTCCTCGAAGCGGGCGGCGATGGCGGTGTCCCAGTCGAAGGCCCGGGCACGCTCGCGGCACGCCTCGACGACGTCGGCCT
>JBFJMP010000003.1:0-24304 GCA_041633895.1 Nitriliruptoraceae bacterium | reverse complement strand
GGCCCCGCCCCCGACGAGATCGTTCCGCGTTGATCAGCCTTCTTCGGGCTCGTTGATCAGCCTTCTTCGGGCTCGTTGATCAGCCTTCTTCGGGCTCGTTGATCCACGACATCATCGAGCGCAGTTCCTTGCCGACCTTCTCGAGCAGGGAGCCACGGCCCTCGTCGCGCAGGCGGTTGTAGTTCTCGGCGCCCGACTCCCACTCCTCCATGAACTGGTTCGCGAAGGTCCCGTCCTGGATGTCGGCGAGGATGCCCTGCATGGCGTCGATGGACGGCTGCGCGATGACGCGCGGACCGGAGACGTAGTCGCCCCACTCGGCGGTGGTGGACACCGAGTGGCGCATCCACGACAGGCCGCCCTCGTACATGAGGTCGACGATGAGCTTGAGCTCGTGGAGGCACTCGAAGTAGGCGATCTCGGGCTGGTAGCCGGCGTCGGTCAGGGTCTTGAAGCCCTGCAGGACCAGCTGGGAGGCGCCACCGCAGAGGACGGCCTGCTCACCGAACAGGTCGGTCTCCGTCTCCTCCTTGAAGGTGGTCTGGATGACACCGGCGCGAGTGAGGCCGACGCCCGCGGCGTACGACTTGGCGAGCTCGAGCGCGTTGCCCGTGGCGTCCTGGTGGATCGCGATGAGGCCCGGGGTGCCCTGGCCCTGCTCGTACAGGCGGCGGACGATGTGACCCGGCGACTTCGGCGCGGCGAGGAAGACGTCGACGTCGGCCGGCGGGTCGACGAAGCCGAAGTGGACGTTGAAGCCGTGGCCGAAGACCAGCGCGTTGCCGGGCTCCATGGCGTCGGCGAGGCCGTTCTCCCAGGCTGCCTTCTGGTGGGTGTCGGGGAGGAGCACGACGACGACGTCGGCCTCGGCGGCGGCGGCGTTGGTGTCGAGGACGCGCAGGCCGGCCTCCTCGGCGGCGACGCGTGACGGCGAGCCCTCGCGGAGGCCGATGCGGACGTCGACGCCGGAGTCACGCAGGTTCAGCGCGTGCGCGTGCCCCTGGCTGCCGTACCCGAGGACGGCGACCTTGCGCCCCTGGATGATCGACAGGTCGGCGTCCTGCTCGTAGAAGATGGTGGCCACGATGGGTCCTCGGGATCCGGGTGATGTCTGGTGGGATGCGTCGGAGCCTAGGACCGCTCCTGCTCGGTGGGCGAACCGGCCCGAAGCATCAGCGCGGCGGTCGCGAGCTGGAGGACGCCGAACAGGCGCCCCAGCGTGGCCCCGGACAGCCCCAGGGCGAGCGACGCCCCGAGCGCGGCGCCGGCCATCGCACCCACCCCGAGGCGCAGTCCAGCGCCCCAGTCGGTGTAGCCGGACCGGGCATGGGCCCACGCCCCGGTGGCCGCCGTCGGCACGATCACGGCCAGCGAGGTGCCCTCGGCGATGTGCTGGCCGTAGCCCAGGCCCAGTGCCATCAGCGGGACCATGATCACGCCCCCGCCGACACCGAGCACCGACGAGGTGATCCCGGCGGCGAGCCCGCCGATCACGTGCGCGACGATCATGAGGGCGTCGAGGTCGGGCACGGCCATGTCCGTGCCGACCGCCTCGGAGCCGGGGGCGAGCAGGAATCGCACGCTGAGCAGCAGGAGCACGCCGCCGAACACGGCCCGCAGGCGCCGGTCGCTGATCTTCGGCAGCAGGGCGGCACCGCCCCGCGCCCCGGCGATGGCCCCGACGCCCAGTGCAATGGCGCCGGGCACGTGGACGGCGCCGTCGATCCCGAACCGGGTGACGCCGACGACGGCTCCCAGCGTGACCGCGACGAGCGAGGTGGCATGTGCCGCGTGCTGCGCGGTACCCAGAACGAGCACCTGCAGTGGCACCAGCAGGATCCCACCACCGACGCCGAACAGCCCGGAGACCAGCCCAGCGGTCAGTCCACCGGCGAGGGCCACGAGGGGGCGAGAGGGCGCAGTCGCCTGCCGGGTCACGGGGGTCTCCTGCTCGGGCGGACCGTCGGGTGGGGAGCGGGGCGTGACGCTAGTCGCCGTCATCACGGCCCCCGATCTTGCCCGGCCCATCGCCACCCGCCCATCGCCACCCTTGGGGGGGCGATCCCGCGCAGCACTACACTGCGCGTGCTCCCCGCCTGCGTACCGAGGACAGCGTTCCCATGGGTGAACTCGTTCGTCTCGAGGTCGACGCCGACACGCGCGTCGCCACCATCCGGCTCGACCGCCCGCCGATGAACGCCCTGTCGGCGCAGATGTGGCAGGAGATCGAAGAGGCCGCCGCCGAGGTCAGCGACCGCGACGACATCGGTGCGGTGGTCGTCTGGGGCGGGCCGAAGGTCTTCGCCGCTGGTGCGGACATCAAGGAGTTCCCCGACTGGACGCAGCAGGACATCTCCCAGCGGGTCGGGCCGGCGCTGCAGCGCTCGCTGGACCGCGTCGCTCGCATCCCGGTGCCGACCATCGCGGCCGTCAACGGCTACGCGCTGGGTGGCGGCTGTGAGCTCGCCCTCGCCTGTGACTTCCGGTTCGGTGCCGAGAACGCCAAGCTCGGCCAGCCCGAGATCCTGCTGGGCATCATCCCCGGGGCCGGTGGCACACAGCGCCTCCCGCGCCTCGTCGGGCTGTCTCGGGCCAAGGAGCTGATCTTCACCGGGCGCATGGTCGACATGACCGAGGCGCCCGCCATCGGCCTGGTCGACGCGGTCTACCCGGCGGACGAGCTGTACGACCGCGCCGTGGCCGCAGCCACCGTGTACGCCAAGGGCCCCTACGCCCTGCGCATGGCCAAGCGCGCCATCGCCGAGGGCATCGAGGGCCCCCTCGACGAGGGCCTGCGCCTCGAACAGACCCTGTTCGCCGAGACCTTCGGGTCCGAGGACAAGCAGATCGGCGTGGCCAGCTTCATCGAGCACGGCCCCGGCAAGGCCGAGTTCACCGGCCGCTGAGCCGCCACCTCCGGTCGCCCACACAGGGGAATCCCGCATGAGCGAGCTGACACCGCCCGACCTGACCGACCTCGACCTCAAGGGCAAGCAGGCCGCGTACCACGACTACGAGGCCTCGACCTACGAGTCGAAGTTCGGCATCACGTACGACGAGCACGTCGTCCAGTACGCACGGGAACGGTTCCTCAAGGCGGTCCCGGAGGGCAAGGTCACCGGCAAGGTGCTCGAGCTCGGGGCGGGGACCGGCTTCTTCACGATCAGCCTCGCGCTGGGGAAGTGCATCGAGGGTGAGCTGCACTGCTCGGACATCAGCGAGGGGATGCTGACGGTCTGCAAGGACAACGCGACCGCCAATGGCCTGGACATCGTGACGCAGCAGGGCGACGCCGAGGACCTGCCGTACGACGACGACACCTTCGACCTCGTCATCGGGCACGCCTTCATCCACCACCTGCCGGTGCCGGGCAAGGCCTTCCAGGAGGCCTACCGCGTCCTGAAGCCGGGGGGTCGTCTGATCATCGCGGGCGAGCCGACCTTCTGGGGCGACCGCATCTCGACGGTGGTCAAGCGCAACGTCTACCGCGGCTTCAAGGCCCTGACGACCCTGCCGGGACTCGACAAGTACCGCCGCGAGGACCTGCGAAACACGGCCGACGACACGCAGGCGATCCTCGCCGCCCTGGAGCACGAGGTCGACCTCCACACGTTCCGGCCGGACGAGGTCGAGCGCATGGCCGACATCGCCGGGTTCGACCACGTGCGGGTCATGACCGAGGAGCTGACGTCGAACTGGTGGGGGTGGGGCATTCGCACCCTGGAGGGCGCGGCGCGTCCCGGCACGTTCGGCCTGCGCTGGGGCATGACGGCCTTCCGCGGGTACCGACTGCTGTCCGCACTGGACGAGACGGTGCTCAACCGGGTCGTGCCACCGCACCTCTTCTACAACCTCATCGTCACCGGTACCAAGCCGCTCGTCGCGTGAGCGACACGGCACCCCACCTCGACGGCGCCGGCGCCGACCTCGACGCGTCGCAACGACGGGCCCTCGACGAGCAGGCCGAGATGGCCCTTGCGGCCGCCGTCGATGCGCAGGTCCGAGCCGAGACCGCGCGTGAGGGATTGCGTCGGGCCGCCTTGCTGACCGACGACGCCGCCGCCGAGATGGGGCTGCAGGACCAGTTGCGGCGACCGCCCATGCGGCTGCGCTACCCGCGCTTCGGGTGGCGCAAGGCCGTGAAGTTCGCGGTCGAGCGACGGATGTGGTCGTGGGAGTACCTGCAGCTGTACCGGCGGTTCGCCTACCACCAGGCCGAGGCGCGCCTCAAGGGTGGGCAGGTCCAGTTCCAGGGCATGGTCTTCACCGGCAAGCGCGTGGAGTTCCACGCGCGCCGCGGCCACGGCCGCCTGCTGCTGGGGCCGTGGTGCTGGATCGGCAACGACAACAAGCTGCGCGCCCACGAGGGCCAGTTGACCCTGGGGGCCAAGGTCGTGATGGGGCGCGACAACGTCGTGAACACCTACCTCGACATCGAGATCGGTGACGCGTCGATCCTCGCGGACTGGATCTACATCTGCGACTTCGACCACCGCTTCGACCGCCTGGACGTCCCGATCAAGGACCAGGGGATCGTGAAGTCCCCGGTGCGGATCGGGTCCGACATCTGGCTCGGGGAGAAGACGACGGTCCTGCGAGGTGTCGACATCGGGCACGGTTCGGTGGTCGCCAGCCACTGCCTGGTCAACGCCGACGTGCCGCCGTTCTCGATCGCGGTCGGGGTGCCAGTCCGCGTCGTGAAGTCGCGACTGCCCGCCGGCATGGACCCCGAGGAGGGCCTCGCGTACCTCCGACGGGGCGAAGCCATCCCCGGTGACCCGATCGGCTGATCGGCCGAATCGGGTGGTTTCCCTTCCCGACCGAGGTCGTGTCCTCTAGGTTTGGTCCATCGGAATCGGGGCCCGGAGGCCAGTCATGCATGCACGTCAACGCGTGGTGTCCACACTCATGCTCGTCGGGGCGATGGTGGTGTCGCTGACGACCGCAGCAGTCGCCGACGGGTACAGCAGCGCGCTCGGTGACGACCAGGGCAGCCACCTGGGCGCGGGCGTCACGCCGGTGATCCCCGGACTGGACTGGGTCGCGGAGTTGCCGGCAACCGAGTTCAACGGCAGCCACGGCGCAGCCGGCGTGCAGGGCTACGGCCGACCGACGATCGTCACCGACAACGGCCTCGTCGTCATCGCCGTCGACGACACGACCGCGGCCAACAGCGCGGGGGAGACCAACGACACGTTGATCGCGATCGACACCGCGGACGGGTCCAAGGCGTGGCAGGTCGACGACATCGACAACGACTGCCCGGTGGTCAGCGGACCGGACGGGCGCGTGTGGGGCGTGCGGAAGAACGCTGCTGCCCCGGATCGCGAGCTCGTGTCGATCGACCCGGCGGACGGCTCCGTGACGTCGGAGTTCACCCGCGTCACGAACACGGCGACCAACCCCCACCTGGTGCTGTGCGGTGAGACGCCGCTGCGGATCTCGCAGGACGGTGACCACCTGATCATGTGGCAGGACGAGACGATCAAGTCGGTCGACGAGTTCATCCGCATCCTCGACATCAGCGGCGGCGCGGTCACACAGACGGCCATCATCGATCTCGAGTCGACCGACACTCCGGGCGTGTTCGGTGGCTGGTCGCCCCACGACTTCCGCGTCTCGCCGACACGCAACTCGATCTACCTCATGGAGCAACTCGCCGGTGCCGACCCGTCCTGCTGCGGTCAGGACGACGTGCACATGCTCCACGCCGTGGACCTGGACAGCCTGCCGGCGGAGTCAGCCATCACGGACGCGGGGATCGCAGACCGGTCGGTCGAGCTCGCCGTCAGCGACCTCTGGGCCGGCGGGATCCTCGTCGACGGGGACACGATCTACGTGTCGGGTGAGGAGGACCTCGGAGGCCGCGTCCCGGCCGACGGTGACGACGTGAACTCGCGCCTGTTCAAGGTCATGGACGACGGGTCCACGCTGACGGTCGAGGACACCGCCGTGGGCCGCCCGCTGTCGACGCGCGCCCCGAACGAGCACAACTGGCACTACGTCCGGCTGTCCGCCGGTGACGGGACCACGCTCGTCGGGTTGCCGCGCGGCAGCCAGGGTGTGCCGTCCGGCATCGATGCCGACACGCTCGACAAGGTGTGGACCATCGACCGCTACAACTGCCTCAGCCAGACGCTGGCTGCGGACGCGGACGGCAACACGCTGTTCCACGACTTCTGCGACGGCCAGGTCATCTCCGTCACGCCGGACGGTCGCGTGCGCTGGGTCTTCGCGACCGACGACGACGCCGGCACCGGTGGCGTGGACGAGGGCAAGCACGAGTTCATCGACGGCTCGGGCACCTTCGACATGGGCACCCTCGAGTCGTTCAGCATCGACGCCGTGACCGCTGACGGCAAGGTCATCGTGTCCGCCGAGACCAGTGGTTCGGCCAGCTTCTCGGGCGTGTCGCTGTTCGCCATCGACCTCGGAACGGCGACGACGCGCGCCGCCGGGAGCAGCCGCCTCGAGACCGCGACCGAGATCTCGCGTGCCACCTACCCGGGCGGTGCCGACGTGGTGGTCATCGCGAAGGCCGGCGACTACCCCGATGCGCTCGCGGGCGCCCCGCTCTCGATCCACGAGGGCGGCCCGCTGCTGCTGTCGAGTTCGACGGAGCTGTCCGGCGTGACCGAGGCCGAGATCAACCGCCTCGGGGCGACGCGGGCGATCCTGCTCGGCGGTGATGCAGCACTGAGCCCCGCCGTCAAGGCGCGGCTCGAGACGTTGGGCCTGACCGTCGAACGGGTGGCAGGGGCCAACCGCTACGACACGGCGGCCCTGGTCAGCGACCGCATCGGCGCAACGGAAGCGGTCGTGGTCGAGGGTGCCAACGCCAACCCGTCGCGCGGGTGGCCGGACGCGGTTGCCGCATCCAGCTGGGCCGCCTCGACGGGCCGGGCGATCCTGCTCGTGACGGCGACGCGTGTCCCGACCGAGACGGCCGCGGCCCTGGACGGCATGGCCAACGTGGCCGTGGTCGGTGGTGAGGGCGCGGTGCCCGCCGCGATCTACAACGAGGTCGACGACCGCGCCGGCACCGTGGAACGGATCGCCGGTACTTCCCGCTACGCGACCTCGGCGCTGGTGGCCGAGCGCTCGGTCGCCGACGGCAACTCGCTGGACGTGGTGTGGCTCGCGACGGGTACCGGCTTCGCGGACGCGCTGACGGCGGGTCCTGCGGCCGCGTTGACCGACGGCGTGCTCCTGCTGATCCACGGGTCGACGCCGGGCGCGGGCGCCGAGACGTACGAGTTCCTCAGCGACAACGCGGCAGACATCGGGTCGGTGTTCCTGGTCGGTGGCGTCGGTGCCATCAGCGAGGACGTCGCCGATGCCGTCGACGCTGCGCTGGGTCGCTGACCACCTCGAGCCCCGGTCACGCCCCCCACGCATTCGAGCCGGTGGATACCGTGGGGGCGTGACCGTCTCGTCGATCGACCGCCTGGGTCGTCCGCTCACGGACCTGCGGGTGTCCGTCACGGACCGCTGCAACTTTCGTTGCCGCTACTGCATGCCGCGTGAGGTCTTCGGTCCGGACCATGCCTTCCTCGGTCGCGACGAACTGCTCAGCTTCGAGGAGCTGCACCGGCTGGTGCGCATCGCCGCCGACCTCGGGGTCAGCAAGATCCGAGTCACCGGGGGCGAGCCGCTGCTCCGCCGCGGCATCGAGGACCTCGTCGGGATGTTCGCGTCCGTCGACGGGGTCGACGACCTCGCCCTGACCACGAACGGGACGGCCCTGCCGCGCCTGGCGCCGGCGCTGGCCGCCGCTGGGCTCGATCGCGTGACGATCAGCCTCGACGCGATGGACGACGCCGTCCACCGGGCGATCGCCGACGTGGACGTCCCCGTGACCGCGGTGCTGGACGGGATCGACGCGGCGCTGGCCGCCGGTCTGCCGGTCAAGGTCAATGCGGTCGTGACGCGGGGCGTCAACGAGGACCAGATCGTGCCGCTGGCGGCGTTCGGGCGCGAGCGGGGCGTCACCGTCCGCTTCATCGAGTTCATGGATGTCGGCGGGACCAACGGTTGGCGCATGGACCAGGTGGTCCCGGCCGACGAGGTGCTGGCCGCGATCGCGGCGCACTGGCCGGTCGAGCCCGTGCCCCCGGCCACACCCGGTCAGGTGGCCGAGCGCTACCGCTACGCCGACGGGGCCGGTGAGGTCGGTGTGATCGCGTCCGTCACGCGGCCGTTCTGCCGGACCTGCTCGCGTGCCCGCATCTCGTCCATCGGTGAGCTGTTCACGTGCCTGTTCGCGACCACGGGGACGGACCTGCGTGGTCTGCTGCGGGGCGGTGCCAGCGACGACGAGGTGCGCGACCTGCTGGCGGGCGTCTGGGGCGTGCGGACGGACCGCTACTCCGAGGAGCGCGCCGAGGGCGGCGGGGGCGATGGCCGCGTGGAGATGTCCTACATCGGCGGCTGAACAGCGTCAGGCGGGGCGGCCGTTGCGGTCGGCGATCAGGCCGGCCAGGGTCGACAGGGCGATCTCGGGCGGGGTCTTGGAGCCGATGTCCAGGCCGATGGGGCGGTGGATCCGGGCGATCGCGGCCTCGTCGTAGCCGCGCTCCGTCAGCGGCGCGACGTGGGGCGGCTCGTGTCGGCGGGATCCCATCAGGCCGATCCAACGAGCGGGTGTGTCCAGCGCGGCGGCGAGGTGGTCCACGAGGTCGGCGACGTCGTGGTCCGTGGCGACCACGTCGCAGGTGGCGTCGAGGTTCGCGTCGGCGATCGAGGCCACGACCTGATCAGCGTCCCGGCGATGGTCGTCGCTGACCCGCGAGGCGTCCGCCTCGACCAGTGTCGTCGTGAACCCGAGTTCGCGCCCCCAGTGCAGCAGGTAGGTCGCGACCGGGGACGCGGAGATGGCCACGAGGCGCCAGTCGCGCTCGACCGAGCCGTGACCGTGTGCGAGGGCGCACTCGGCCTCGTGGTCGTGGTCGTGCCCGCCGTCATCCATGGTCACCCTCCGGCGTCTCGCGCAGCAGGCCCAGCGCGTGGGGGAGCAGGTCGATGATCGCGGCGAGGCTCTCGGTCGCCCCGGCCGTGGACCCCGGCGTGTTCACCACGATCGTCGTGCCGAGCACAGCGACGATCCCGCGCGACAGGTCGGCCTTGGGGGTGCTGGCGCGCCCCGCCGCACGCATGGCCTCGCCCAGACCGGGTGCGAGGCGGTCGGCCACGTCGCGGGTCGCCTCGGGGGTGATGTCGCGGGGGCTGAAGCCCGTGCCGCCGGTGGTGACCACCAGGGCGACGTCGCCGTCGGCAAGGCGCCGCAGGGTCGCCGCGATCGTCGTGCGGTCGTCGGGTACCACGATCGGGTCACCGATCCGGAACCCGGCCTCGCGCAGCATCGCGACCAGCGCCGGACCCGAGCGGTCCTCACGTTCCCCGGCCGCCGACCGGTCGCTGCAGGTGACCACGGCGGCGGTGTGCATCATCAGTTCGGGTGGACGTCGAGTTCGAGGATGGGCTCCGCGCGCAGGAGGTCGCGCAGCGCGGGGCGCCGCTCGGCTTCCGCCAGCGCCAACTCCTCCCGGATCGCACGCGCGTAGACCTCGTGGGTCCGCTCGGCGACCGTCGACCAGTCGTAGTGCGTGCGGATCCGCTCGCGCCCCTTCGCGACCAGCTGCGCGGCGAGGTCCGTGTCGGTGAGCACGGCGATCAGCTGTTCGGCCAACGCCCCGACGTCCTGCGGCTCGAAGCGCAGTCCGTGGCCGTCCTCCACGATCTCGCGCAGGCCGCCGGTGTCACCGACGACGACGGGCGTGCCACACGCCATCGCCTCGACCGCGACGAGCCCGAACGGTTCGTAGATCGACGGGGCGACGGCGACGTCCGCGGCGGCGTAGTGCAGGCGCAGGTCGTGGTCCTCGAGGAAGCCGGTGAAGCGGACGTGGTCGCCGAGGTCGAGCTCCTCGACCAGCCGCTTCAGCTCGTCCGAGTAGGTCCCGACGCCGGCGACGTAGAACACGACGTCCCCGACGACGTCGCGCACGTGCTCGAGCGCGTGCAGCACCGTCTGGACGCCCTTCTCGTACTCCAGGCGTCCCGCGAACAGGACCATCTTCTCGCCGGCTGGCGTGACCTGGGCGCGGAACTCGGCCACCTCGTCGGGCGGGATGGCGAAGTCGCGAGTGGCCACGGCGTTGGGGACGACGTCGACCTTGTCCTGTGGCAACTGGAAGATGTCGCCGACCTGCTGGCGCATGTAGTCCGAGCAGGTGATGACGCGTCGGGCCTCGTACGTCAGCCACCACTCGACCTGGTGGATCAACTTGTTCATCGGGCCGGGGAGGTAGCCCTGGTGGCGGCCGTACTCGGTGGCGTGGATGGTGCCGACCACGGGCAGGCCGAACGCGTCCTTGCAGGCCGCCGCGGCGTAGGCGACGAGCCAGTCGTGGGCGTGGATCACGTCGACGTCATGGGTGCGCAGCACCTTCATGGCCGCTGCCGTCACCCGGTTGTTGAACGCCAGGACCCATGGGACCAGGTCGTCGAACGGGATCACGGGCGGCGCCTCGGACACCCGGATGACATGGACGCCCTCGAGCACCTCTTCGGCGGGGGCGTCCGGGTGGTCGCGGGTGACCACATGGACGTCGTGGCCCTGCCGGGCGAGCGTCCGGGACAGTGCCGCCACATGGCGACCGAGCCCCCCGACGACGCGTGGCGGGTACTCCCAGGACAACATGAGGATGCGCACGAGACTGGAGGGTATGCGGCTGGTGACCACGGTCACAAAGGACCGGCGTAGACTCCTGCCGCGATCCGGCCCGCTCCCGCACCGCCCGGACGCCCACCGGAGGGGACCACGTGACGGACGACGGCACCCGGAACCCCGGCAGTGCGCCGTCGGAGCGTTCCGTCTGGGCCCGCCTCACGGGTGATCTCGACCACGTCGGTTGGTCCGTCCTGCCGCTGTTCGTCGCGGTCGGCCTCGCCGGGGCCGTCATGGCTGCGGCGCTCACCGTCGTCTACTACAGCCAGCAGGTCGCGGACCTCGAGGCGCAGACCCGTGACGCCCGCGGTGAGCTCGACCAGGCCGTCGTCGACGTCGAGGACGCGGCGTCCGACGCCCTCGACGCGATCGGTTCCGAGGTCGAGGCCGTCCAGGACGCCCTCGCACGCACCGTCCCGGTCGAGGACATCGCCGCGCTCGGGCTGGTGGTCGTGGAGGCTCGCGTCAACGCCCCGCCGCCGGCGAGCGCCACGATCACGCCCACGCCGTCCGAGGCCACGCAGGCTCCCGCCGGCACCGACGCTCCGCAGCCTGCTGCCGAAGGCGACCCGACGCCCAGCGAGACGGCCCCGCCCGCGCCCACCCCGACGCCCACGCCGACGCGGGCCCCCGTCCGTCCTCGGCTGGGCGTGGCCTTCGCCGTCGCGGTCAGTGGTGGCGACGCGTTCCTCGCGACCAGTTACGACCTGGTGGTCGACCCCGACGCGCGCGCTGGCGTCGTCGAGGAGGTGGTGATCCGCACCATCAACGGCACCGAGACGCTCGGGACCGTCCACTCGTGGGACGAGGCACGTGGCGTCGCGCTCCTGCGGGCCCCGATCGGGGCGCTGCCCATCGGCCCGTGGCGGCCGGCGGCCGAACCACTCGACGTCGGCGACCGCCTGACCGCGATCGGGTTGACGCCACAGCTCGAGGAGGTGCAGGTCGACGGCACGGTCGGGCAGGCCGACGCCGAGGCGATCGTCGCGTCGCTGCCCGACATCGACTTCCTCCGCGGGGCGCCGATCGTCGATCGGGAGGGGCGCATCGTCGCGATCTACACGCCCGGGTACCGGCCCTTCGGGGCGGCCGGCGGCGACCGCCAGGCCATCGCCCCGGTGGCGCTGCTGTGCGAGCGGATGCTGGACGGGTGCGCGGACCTCGAGGTCGCCAGCACCGAACCGCCCGACGAGGGCTGACGGTCAGCAGAAGACCAGGAAGCACCCGTCGTCGTCGCTCGGCGTCGGCTCGGGGGAGGGTTCGCCGGAGGGCTGGTCGGACGGGCGCGTCGACGGCGACGGCCCGGGGCCGTCGGGTTCGGAGCCGGACTCGGAGGCATCCGGGTCCTCGGTGGGCGTCGGCTCGGGCGTGTGGGTGAAAACCGGCTTGGGGCGCGCCGGGGCGGGGCGGATGCCGGTGCCGACCACCTCGCCGGGCTCCGGGAAGTCGCGTGGGGCGACGTCCGCGAGGATCGCCTCGGCGGCGCTCTTCCAGATCAGGGCGGGGATCGTGCCGCCCTGCACGCTCGAGAAGCCCGCGACGTTGCGCATCGGCTGGCGGACCTCGCCGGCCGCGAGCCGTGCCGGGTCCCGGAGCGGATCGCTCACCTGCACCGCGATGGCGATGTCGGGCGTGTAGCCCACGAACCACGCGAAGGTCTCGTCGTCCGCCGTGCCGGTCTTGCCCGCCTGGGGCCGACCGATGTCCGCTCGACGGCCGGTCGTCTCGGCCACCACCCCCTCGAGGGCCATCGTCGTCGCCCGGACCTGGTCCGCCTCCGCGACCCCGTAGCAGTGGCCGAAGTCACGGGCCTGCAGGCTCTCGGGGCGCGCCGCCAGCCACTCGTCGCTGTGGCGGCGCGGCACCTGTTCGGTGTCGAGGGCGAGGACCACCTCGTCGGGTTGGGTCTCGATCGAGCCGTCAGGTCGGCGCACGGACAGGATCGCGTGCGCCGGGCAGTGGACGCCGTCGTTGGCCAGCGTCGCGAAGGCACTGGCCATGTCGAGCGTCGTCGGCCCCAGTGGGGGGTTGCCGAGCGCGATGAACGGCACGGCGTCCAGGGGCGTGCGGACGCCCAGCGCGTCGGCGGTGTCGGCCACCGCCTGCGGGGTGACGTCGCAGCCCAGCGCGATGAACACGGTGTTGACCGAGTTCGTCAGCGCACTGGCCAGCGTGGGGTTGCCGTAGCCGCGCCCACCGGCGTTGCTGACCGACTCGGTGAACGGGTTGCTGCCGTCCTCGTTCGGGGGGCAGTTCGTGGGCCGCACCGACGCGGGGGCCGGGTAGGTGTCGGTCGGGACCATGCCCTGCTGCAGGGCCGTCAGGAACACGAACGGCTTGAACGTCGACCCGGCAATGGAGCGGTACTGCGTCGCCAGGTCGATCGACGACTCGGCGCCATAGCCGCGCCCCGGCCAGATCCCGAGGATCGCCCCGTTGTCGGGGTCGATGGCGACTGCGGACGCCTCGACGTGGCCGGCCTCCTCGGCAGGGAGGTGTTGGGCGACGGCGGCCTCCAGCGCGGACTGGACGTCGCGGTCGATCGTCGTGCGGACGGTCAGCGCGCCCGTCTGCACCGCCTCCTCGCCGTAGATCGCCACCAGTTGGCGGCGCACGTACTCGACGAACACCGGGGCGTCGGTCCGCTCCTCGCGGCGTGGCAGCACGACGACGGGCTGCTGCATCTCGGCGTCGGCCTCGGCCTGCGTGATCATCCCGAGCGTTGCCATCTGCTGGAGGATGCGGTTGCGCCGGACCAGTGCTCCGTCGGGATCGACCCGCGGGTTGCGCGTGGACGGGGCGGGCAGCAGTTGCGCCAGGGTCGCGCCCTGTCCCGCGTCCAGCTGCGAGGCGGGCACGCCCCAGTAGGTCCGGGCCGCCGCCTCGATGCCCCAGGCCAACTCACCGAAGTAGACCTGGTTGAGGTAGGCCTCGAGGATCTCGTCCTTGCCCATCTGGCGTTCGAGGGCGATCGACAGGACCGCCTCCCGGATCTTGCGGGTGAGCGTGCGTTCGGGGGTGAGGTAGGCGTTCTTGACGTACTGCTGCGTGAGGGTCGAGCCGCCCTGGGTGATGCTGTCCGAGGTGACGTTCGAGACCACGGCACGCAGCAGGGACACGGGATCGACACCCCCGTGCTCGTAGAAGCGCGCGTCCTCCGACGCGATGATGGCGTTGCGGACGTCGAGCGACATGTCGTCGAGGGCGACCACGCGACGGTCCACGGTGGACGAGAAGCGGGCGATCTCGCGGCCCTCGCGGTCCAGCACCACCGTCGGCCCGGTCAGCGCGGCCCGGTCGGGGATCGACCACGGGATGCGCAGTGCGATCCAGGCGAAGAAGAGGACCAGCAGCGCGACCGTCAGGCCGGCACCCGATCCGACGACGAGCAGGCGGCGCGCCACCCGGACCGCCCGACGGGCCGGAGACGCGTGTTCGGTGGGTGTTCGCACCGCGCCTCCTGTCCGCATGCCGTCAGTGCCGGCGACGAGCGAACCAGATGACCGGTGGCAACGCCCGATCGGCCGACGCGTCAGATGTGCTCGGGCACCGGGTCGAGCGCCTCCCAGTCCGCGAGGCGGGCCGTGTCCACCGCGCCGGACTCCACCATGTGGCACAGGGCGTCGAAGCGTTCACGGTGGCCGTGGAAGCGCCCGAACGCGTAGTCCGGCGAGTTGCCCCGCGTCACCATGAACGGCCAGTCCGAGCACTGCAGGTGCGCCAGCTCGCGCAGCGCCTGGGTGCGTGCACGGGCGACGTCGTCGTCCGTGTCGGGGCCGGGCGGCAGAGCGCGCCAGCGGTCCTCGCAGGCCCGCAGGCCCTGCCACATCGGCCGCGTCTCGGGTGTCACCCACGACGCGTGGCCCTTGGCGTAGCCCCACGACGACTCGGGCAGGTTCAGGTGGCGCGTCGGCGGACGTCGGCGGCGACGTTCGCCCAACGTGGTCGTGCGCAGGTGCGGGTCGTCGGACACGGCGCGCAGGATGCCCTCGAGCCATGTCGGCCCCTCGAACCACCAGTGCCCGAACAGCTCCGTGTCGTAGGCCGCGACCACCAGCGCCCCGGGTCGCGGGTCCAGCGTCGAACGCAGCACGCCCAGCAGGTGGTCGACGTGTCGTGCGGTCGCGGCGACGGCGCCGTCGGGGTCGTACGGTGCCTTGTCCATGGGGCTCAGCGACTTGTCGGTCACGCGCCACGACGGGTGCAGGCCGAACGAGCCACGGGCGAAGAAGTCCCGGTACCAGTCGTCGCCGGGGTAGCCCTCCGACGGGGACCACACGTGGTAGGCGACGGACAGGTCGCGGGCGTAGGCGGCGACGTCACTGGCCCCGACGAGCACGCCGTCGTGGACGACCTCGTACGGGTCGCCGAGCGCCGGGTCGGGGACCTCGGGGCGCACGGTCCAGTCGCGGTCGGGCCCACCGGCCGCGCGGACCAGCGTCGGGGCGTCGACGAGGAAGTGGCGCACGCCAGCGGCGGCGTAGAGCTCCTCGAGGCCGGGACGGTCGCCGGGCAGGCGCGGCAGGTCGGGTGTGCCGAATGCGTCCACGGCGGTCGGCTCCGCGGTGGCGTCGGCGACGGGACCGGCGGGGCGGTAGCCCATCTCGGGCACCCAGATGCCCTCGGGGCGGCGCCCCGACCAGCGCTCGTGCGCATCAAGGCCGGCACGCAACTGGGCTGCGACGAGGTCCATGTCGGGCTGCAGGGGGAGGTAGGGGTGCGTGGCCGGGCCCCCGAGGATCTCGATGACGCCGTCGTCCTGCAGGCGCGACCAGATGGCGAGCAGGCCACCCATCGCCTCGACCTCGTGGTGGAACTCGATCAGGTCGCGGAAGTGGCGCCAGTACCAGGATCCGAGCGCCCCGACCTCGTCGCCGAGGTACCAGGTGGCCTGGCGCTGCTCCTCGGAGCGCCACATCTCGACGTGCAGCCACGTGTCGAGTTCGGCGCGCATGCGTTCGTCGGTGACCTGCGCGGCGACCAGTGGCGTGACGCCGAGGGTCATCAGGTTCGTCCGCCCCTCGTCGGCCAGGCGCAGCAGGGCGCGCGTGACCGGGTACCAGGACGAACTCCACGCCTCGAAGAGCCACTGTTCGCCGACCGGCCACGTGCCGTGCCCACGCAGCCACGGCAGGTGGGTGTGGAGGACGAACGCGACGTCGCCCCGGACGTCCCCGTCCGCCCCGCCGCGGCTCGACGTCACGGTCGGGGGACGCGGCAGATGGCGAGCAGGTCGAGGCTGGCGTCGAGGTCGTTCGTGCGCACCTCGAAGTGCTCGTGGCGCACGCGATGCACGACGCGGCGGAGCCACCCCGGCCACTCGTCGGCCGGTCGCGACACGAGGTCCGTGAACGGGCGGCGGGCGAGCATCTCGATGGCACGCAGGGCCGGCCCGTGGTGGATGCCGAGCATGGACGTCACGACCAGTCCGGCCGCCTCGAGTTCGGTCGTCAACTCCGCCGCCGTGAACTCGCGGGTGTGGAACGGGTTCACGGGGACGTCGGACCCAGGCGTGAACGTCAGGCGGTTCGGCGTGGCGATCATGACGACGCCGCCGGGGCGCGTCACGCGGCGCAGCGACCGCAGGTAGCCGGGGATGTCGTGCAGGTGCTCGATGACCTGGAACGACACCGTGACGTCCATCTCACCGTCGTCCAGCGGCAGGGCCATCAGCTCGCAGGCGACCGCCTCGATGCGCGGGTCAGCGCCGTACCGGGCCGCGACATGTGCCACGACCGACTCGTCGAGGTCGGCGCCGACGACCCGGGTCGCACCCGCCGCGGCCAGCATCTGGAGGCCGTAGCCCTCACCGCAACCGGCGTCGAGGACCGCCATGCCGTCCACGCGAGCCGAGGCCAGCCGGTACGCGACGACGTGGCGCTCGAACCAGTACGTCTCGTCGGGGATCCCGGGCAGCGTGCGTTCGCCCGTCAGCTGCAGCGCGGGTGTCGGCGAGGCGGGTTCAGAGGTCACGCGGGGGATGCTACGGCCCTGTCCGTCCAGGTCACGAACCGGCCCTCGATTTGGCACACCGAGGGGTTTCGGGACAGACTCTCCCGGCCTGCTCGTTGCGTTTCCTGCATGTCGTCGTGCGTCAGCAGGCCTCACGCACCGACGTGGACGCCATCCTCCGCGTCGTCCCGCCCAGCCAAAGGAAGCACCGATGAAGGTGATCGTTCCGGTCAAGCGTGTCCCTGACACCGCCGGTGACAAGGTGATCGACGAGGCGACGAAGACCGTCGACCGCGACGCTGGCGAGGCCGTCCTGTGCCCCGTCAACGAGTTCGCCATCGAAGAGGCCGTGCGCCTCAAGGAGAACTCGGGCGCCGAGGTCATCGCCCTGCTGATCGGCCCCGAGAACGCCCAGTCGACGGTCCGCAAGGCCCTGTCGTACGGCCTCGACGGCGCCATCCAGATCACGGATGACGCCATCGCCGGCTCCGACGCCCTCGGCATCGCGCGGATCATCGCGGCGGCCGTCAAGGACGAGGAGTTCGACGCGATCATCTTCGGCAACCAGTCCACGGACGCGCGCACCTGCCTGGTGCCCGCCGCGGTCGCCGAGCTGCTGGGCCTGCCGAGCCTGACCTACGCGCGCTTCATGGAGGTCGACGGCGACAAGATCACCGTCCACCGTGAGCACGAAGAGGGCTGGGACGTCGTCGAGTCGACGCTGCCCGCCGTCGTGTCGGTCGTCGAGGCCATCAACGAGCCGCGCTACCCCTCCTTCAAGGGGATCATGGCCGCCAAGTCGAAGCCGCTGGACGTGAAGTCGCTCGCCGACCTCGGCGTCTCCGCCGACGAGGTCGGTGCCGGCAACGCCGCCGCGACCATGTACGAGTTCGCGCCGCGTCCGCCGAAGGAGGCCGGGACCATCGTCGAGGACGAGGGTGACGGCGCCGCGGCAGCCGCGCTCGCCGACTGGATGCAGGAGAAGAAGTTCGTCTGATCCACGTGATCGTCGAACTCGACAGAGAGGCTTGAAGACAATGAGCGAGATCCTGGTCCTGATCGATCACTCCGAGGGCACGCCCCGGAAGATCTCCCTGCAGATGCTCAACGCGGCCAACCAGGTCGCAGCCACGACCGGCGACACCGTCGCCGCCGTCTGGCTCGGCGAGGGCTCGGCCGACGCGGCCGCCACCCTCGGCGCCCACGGCGCCGCCAAGGTCTACGCCTGGGACAGCGAGGACGCCAACGCGTTCGTCACGCTCCCCAAGGTGGAGGCCCTCCAGTCGATCATCGACGGTGGTGACGTCTCGGCCGTGCTCTTCGGCTCGGGCAACCACACCAAGGACGTCGCGGCTCGCCTCGGCATCCGCGTCGACGGTGGTGTCATCACCGACGTCACCGGCCTCGACGTGGAGGACGGCCGCCTGGTCGCCACCAAGGAGGTCTTCGGTGGCGCGACGATCACCAAGTCGCGCGTTGCCGCCGGCAAGCTCCAGATCATCGGCATCGCGGCCAACGCCTTCCCGGTCGTCGAGACCGGCGGCTCGGCCGACGTGACCGCGATCGACGTCACCCTGTCCGACGCCGCCAAGGCTGCGACCGTCACCTCGGTCGAGAAGCAGGCCTCCGCGGACCGTCCGGACATCGGTGAGGCGGCGATCGTCGTCGCCGGTGGCCGCGGCCTCGGCAACGAAGAGGGCTTCCGCCTCATGGAGGAACTCGCCGACGTGCTCGGCGCCGGTGTCGGTGCCTCGCGTGCCGCGACCGACGCCGGTTGGTACCCGCACCGCTACCAGGTCGGTCAGACCGGTCGCACGATCTCGCCGACCCTCTACATCGGGTCCGGGATCTCGGGTGCCATCCAGCACCGCGCCGGGATGCAGACCTCGCAGAACATCGTCGCGATCAACAAGGACGCCGAGGCGCCGATCTTCGCGATCGCCGACTTCGGCGTCGTGGGTGACCTCTACAAGGTCGTCCCGAAGCTGATCGAGGAGCTCAAGGCGCGCAAGGGCTGAGCCCGAGCACGTTGGATGTCGACGAGGCCCCGCCCCACCGGCGGGGCCTCGTCGTGTGCACGCCCTGACCGATCCGGTGTCGGCGCGCCCCGCTCCGTCGTCGGTACCGTTCGCGCCTACGCTGGGCGACCGCTGCCGCCCGTCTCCACCCTGCTGACGAAAGCACGAACGTGAGTGCACCCTGGGACCGCCGCACCCCCGACGAGCACCAGCGCGTCGCCGCGCTGACGCTGTCGTCGTGGTTGCCCGCGGCGACCTCGTTCAGCGCCTACTGGTCGCACCGGACCTCCGAGATCGGCGCGCACCCCGACCTGCTGACGTCCGCCGACGACCTCGCCCGGTTCCGCACCGTCCGCGAGGACGACATCCGTGACGTCGGTGGCCCGGGCTGCCCCGCGCTGCTCATGCGCCCGACCCAGGACCAGGTGAAGGCCCGTGGCTCGTCGTCGGTGCTGATGTCGATGGCCAACGCGATCCGGCGTGAAGGTGGCGACGGCGAACGTCGCGCCATCCTCCAGGAGTACAAGCCGATCCACATCCACCGCGGTGGTGTCGAGGACGACCTCGCGATCGCGTACAGCCGCTCGGACCTGGACCGACTGCACCGCTGCGGGGCCCGCGCCGCGTCCGTGCTCGGCCTCGACGACGCCGACTACCTCGTGTCCGCCGTTCCGTCCGGGCCGCGCCTCGACTGGTGGGGCGTCTACCACCTTGCGCTGGGCGCCTCGATGCTGGCACTGCACCCACGTGGCGCCGGTGACGACCTCGACCGCACGATCGAGTCCTTCCGACTGCTGCCCACGACCGTCGTCGCCGTGCCCCTCGACGAGGCGGTCGCCCTCGCGAACCTGCTGGTCGAGTTCGGTGAGGAGGTGCCGCGCGTCCACACCGTCCTGACCGTCGGCCCGCCGCCGGACGACGCGACGCGGGGCGAGATCGAGGACGCCTGGCGTGCCGCGGGCGCGAACGAGGACCACCTCGTCGTGCGCGCCCTGTACGCCCCGTCCGAGGCGCGGGCCCTGTGGGCGGAACCGCGTGAGGCGCCGACCGGCCTGGTCACCTACCCCGACCTCGAGGTGCTCGAGATCGTGGACGCCCTGACCGGTGAGCCCAGCGAGGGCGGTGGTGACCTGACGATCACGACGGCTGGCTGGCACGGCACGGCGCTGATCCGGTACCAGACCGGCGTGTACGTCGACGGCATCGACCGCTCGCCGGACGCGTCGGGCATCACGGCGCCCCGCATCGTCGGAGAGGTCCTGCCGGCCGCGTGGCAGCCCGCCGTCAGTCGCCGCGACGGCACCGCCGGCCACGTCGACTTCCGTGCGGCCGGTGACGTGCTGTCGTCGACCGCGGGCATCCAGAACTGGCGCATCGAGGTGCGCGGACCGACCCAGAAGGTCAAGCACGACCGCGTGCTGATCGAGGTCGGTGGGGCGCTCGACGAAGCGGACCAGGCCGACCTCGTGCGGCGGTTCGTCGCCGCGGCAGGGGCGTCGATCCATGCGATCAACGTCGTGGCCGACCCGCACGTCCTCGAGGCGCGCATCGCCGAACTGGGCACGCCGTTCCTCGACGCTCGCTGACGGCTGCCGTCAGGCCGTGACGTCGACCGCCTCGGCGCCCGCGACGTCGAGCAGCAGTGCCGGATCGAGTGGCCACACGTCCATCGGGGTGCCGGCAGCGGCCCAGACCTCGTCGAGTGCCAGCAGGTGTGGGTCCACGAGGCAGCGGATGCCGGCGGTGCGCGCGGCGAACGGGTGCGTGCCGCCGATGGCGAACCCGGTCACGTCGCGGACCTCGTCCGCAGTCGCCTTGCGGACTTCCGTCGCGCCGAGGTGCGCGGCCAGTCGGGCCTCGTCGACGCGGTGCGTGCCGCTGGTGAGGGCCAGCACCGGCTCGTCGTCGGCCACGAACACCAGCGACTTGACGATCGCCTCGACGTCACAACCGACCGCCGCCGCGGCGTCCGCGGCCGTTCGGGTGCCGTCGGGGAAGGTCCGGATGTCCGGGTCGACGCCCAGGTCGCGGGCGATCGTGAGGAAGCGTTCGCGAGCGGAGTCGGCCATCGTCGTTCCCCCTGTCCAAGTCGGATGGTGAACGTAGGCTGCACCACCGTGCCGACGAAACGTCCATCGCATGCGCCGTTCGCTCGCCGTCCTGCTCGTCGCGACCTCACTGGTCGCCCTACCCACCGGCGCGACCGCCGTACCGACCGAGCGCGCGGCGGGGACCGATCGCGTGCTGACGGCCGTGGCCCTGTCGCAGGAGGCCTTCGGGGCGGCCGACGCGGCGGTGGTGGCGAGTTCGGCCACCTTCGCGGATGCGCTCGGCGCCGCACCGTTGGCCGCGACGTTGGGCGGCCCCCTGTTGCTGACGCCGCCCGATGCGCTGCGTGACGAGGTCGCCGCGGAACTCGACCGCCTCGGCGTGGAGACCGTCCACCTGATGGGCGGGACGGGCGCCGTCGCCGGCGCCGTCGAGGACGCGCTCGTCGACGACGGCCACGAGGTCGTCCGCCACGCCGGGACGAACCGCTTCGACACGGCGGCGCTGGCCGCCGCTGCGCAGGCCGCCGCGAACGGCGACGCCCCCGTCGAACGTGTCTACGTCGCGTTGGGGTCGCACCCGGACGACGACAGCCGCGCCTGGCCCGATGCGCTGGCGGCGGGTGTGCTGGCCGGCGTGCAGGACCAACCGATCCTGCTCGTCACGCCGTCCGCGGTGCCGGCGGCGACCCAGCAGGCCATCACGGACCTGGACCCGGACGAGGTCGTGGTCATCGGTGGGACCGGCGCCATCCCCGATGCCGTCATGGACGACCTGGGGCCGGACGGGACCACGCGACGACGCATCGGTGGGGCCAGCCGCTACGACACCGCCGGACTGCTCGCCGACGCGGCGGTCGCGGCCGGTGCCGACGGCAGCCGCGTCACGATCGCCACGGGGCGAGCCTTCCCGGACGCGCTGGCCGCTGGCGCGGCGACCGTGGCCCTGGGTGGGGTCCTGGTGCTGGTGGACGGGCGCGACCTCGACCACAGCCGCGACGCCGAGGCCTGGCTGGCACGACAGCGTCCGGGGTCGGTCCTCGTCGCGGGCGGGGAGGCCGCCGTGGACACCGGCACCGTGGGCCAGGTCGAGCGTGCGATCGACGGGTTCGCCGCGCCGGCACTGCGGCTCGAACCGGTGGCGCTCGGCCTGCCGACCCTGGCGAGCCGCCCCGGGTTCGACCCGGTCATGGGCGTGACCACGCCCGGCGGCGACACGCGCCTGCACCTGTGGACCCGGTCGGGTGGCGTGTACGCCCGCGACGCCGGCGGGTGGTCGATGGTCCTCGACATCAGCCGCAGCGTGGACACGACCGGCGAGGGTGGCCTGCTCGGTGTGGCGTTCCCGGCCAACCACGCGACCTCGGCGCGCTTCTTCGTGCACTACACGGCGCGTGACGCCACGGGGAACTTCGAGACCCGCATCTCGGAGTTCACCCGGACGGCGTCCGTCGGCACCACCGGCGCCACCGAACGCATCCTGTTCACGCTCGACCAGCCGGCCACCAACCACAACGGCGGGACGATCACGTTCGCGCCGGACGGGTCCCTGCTCGTCTTCCTCGGCGACGGGGGCGGCGGCAACGACCAGTACGGGCACGGGCAACGCGCCGACACGCCGTTCGCCGCCGCGCTTCGGTTCGACGTGTCCGAGCGGGGACTCGCGTTCCCGGCCGGGGCGGGCATCGGGCACTCCGCGGTGTGGATGTTCGGCCTGCGCAACCCGTTCCGCGCCGACATCGACCCGGTGACCGGACTGCTGCACATCGGTGACGTCGGGCAGGGCCAGTGGGAGGAGGTTGACGTCGTCCCGTGGGCGGCCGGCGGCACCAACTTCGGCTGGTCCGAGATGGAGGGCAACCACTGCGTCGACGGGCCCTGTGACCCCAGTCGCTACACGGCCCCGGTCGCCGAGTACGGGCACGGCAGCGACGGTGGGTGCTCGATCACCGGCGGCGTCGCCTATCGCGGCGACATCGGGATGCTGCGCGGCCACTTCTTCTACGGCGACTACTGCACGGGGTTGTTGCGCTCCCTGCGTGTCGTCGACGGCGTCGTCGTCGAGACGGCGGACTTCACCGCGTCGCTCGGCGGCGGCCAGATCTGGTCGTTCGGCCGCGACGGCGATGGCGAGGTCTACGTGTCCAAGGGCGACCAGCTGTATCGGATCGTCCCGGCCTGACCTCAGGCGCGGATCGTCGCGGTCAGGGGATCCCGCCCCGGCACCAGCGTGACCGCGACGTGCAGTTCGGTGCCGGCTGGGGGAGCGGGGCGCAGGCGCACCTCGCCGTTGCTGAACGCACGGTCACCGCGACCCACCGCGTCCACGACCTCGACGGCCGTGCCGTCCGCCCGGGTGATGGTCCAGGCGTCCGCGTTGGGGACGCGACGCGCCAGGGGGCGGGGCGCACCGTCGTCGATGCGGGCGAACCGCAGGTCGGCCCAGTCGTCGTAGACCTCGAGCGAGAGCAGCACGAGTCGGTGGCCGTCGACGGCGCCGAGGTCGGCGACGAGTTCGGTGACACGCTCGGGCTGCACGGCGGCTCCTGGGTTCGGCTGCCGGTGCGCGACGGTACTCCGCCGTCGTGCCCCGAACGTGCGCCCCGACGCCCCGGCGGGCACCATGCCAGCCATGATCAACCTCGACCACGCCGCCTCGACGCCCGTGCGCCCCGCCGCGCGCGCGGCGCTGCTGCGCGTGCTCGACGCCGATCCCGGCAACGCGTCGTCGTCGCACGGGCTGGGACGCATCGCCCGCGAGGCCGTGGAGGCCGCTCGCGACGAGGTGGCCGCCGGGCTCGGGGCGGCGCCGGCCGACGTCGTGTTCACCTCCGGTGGCACCGAGTCGGACAACCTCGCGGTCAAGGGCCTGGCGTGGGCTGCAGCGGCGCAGGGGCGCCGTCACCTCGTCGTCAGCGCCGTCGAGCACCCGGCCGTGCGCGAGGCCGCGGCATGGTTGGCCGCCCGTGGGGACGTGGAGCTGTCCGTCGCCCCGGTCGACGCCCATGGCCGGCTCGACCTCGATGCGTTCGCCGACCTGCTGCGCGACGACACCGGGGTCGTGTCCGTGATGCTCGCCAACAACGAACTGGGCACCGTGCAGGACGTCCGTGCCGTCGCCGACCTCGCCCACGCACGTGGGGCCGTCGTGCACACCGACGCGGTCCAGGCCGTGGCGTCGCAGCCCGTCGACCTCGCGGCGCTCGGGGTGGACGCGCTCAGCGTGTCCGGGCACAAGTTCGGGGCGCCGCAGGGCGTCGGGGCGCTGGTCACCCGCCGGGGCGTGCCCATCGAGTCGCTGGCACACGGCGGCAACCAGGACCGGGCCGTGCGCTCGGGGACCTTCGCCGCCGGGCTGGTGGCGTCGCTGGGCGCGGGGTTGGCCGCCGCGGGCGCCGACCGTGAGCGCCTCGCCGTCGCCGCCCGACGCCAGACCGACCACCTCGCCGATGTCCTCACGGCCGTTGACGGCGTTCGTCGCACCACGGCCTCGGACACGCCGACGCTGCCCACGCACCTCCACCTGTTGGTGGACGGCGTCGCCGGCGACGAGCTGC
>JBFJMP010000002.1:0-24647 GCA_041633895.1 Nitriliruptoraceae bacterium | reverse complement strand
GACGGGGGCGACGGGGGCGACGAGTCGGGGCGCGAGGTCGAGGCGGGACGCGAGACGCCCTGAGACGCGACAGCGCCCCGCCGGAGCGGGGCGCTGTCGTCGATCTCGTTCGACGTGGGGATGCACACGGGCGAACGCGCGATCGTCGGAGGCTCAGGCGGGACGAACGTCCGTCGCCTGCGGGCCCTTCTGGCCCTGACCCACCTCGAAGGTGACCTTCTGACCCTCGTCGAGGGTCTTGTAGCCATCGGTCTGGATGGCGGAGAAGTGGACGAACAGGTCATCGCCACCCTCGGCTGGGGTGATGAACCCGTAGCCCTTGTCGGCGTTGAACCACTTGACGGTGCCCTCTGGCATGTGAACTTCCCTATCGTGTTCGCCCCCGTGTCGGGTCGTCCTCACAGGCTGCGGAGGACCGTGACACCCCGGGCGGGAGCATGGGAAACGGTACCCCGAGTCGGGGGTCCTGCGCCGTGGACCTTCGGGAACCGTCCGTCCGGTTCAGCGGTCCTCGCCGAGGCCGCGGCGGCCGCGCGCGACCCGGGCAAGCCCGACACCGACGAGTGCGGCCGCCGCCAGGCCGCCGCCCGTGGCGGGCAGGCCCGGGCGCGGTGACGAGGTGGGAGCCGGCGTCGGCGTCGAGGTCGGGGCCGGGTCCGGGCTGGCCGTCGCGGTCGGCGACGGGGCCGGGCTCGGATCGGTGGTCGTCGGCTCCGCGGCCAGCACGTGGACGTCCGTCCCCACGCCCTCCGAGGACGCGAAGAGCGAGCCGTCAGCCGCGTAGGCGAGCGCTTCGCCCTGGGGCGCGGCCGGGAGGTCGATGCGCTCGGGCGCGGACAGGAACGCGCCGGCGACGTCGCCGTCCGTGATCGTCCACTCGAGGAGGTCCTCGTAGGTCCGCACGGCCACGCGCGTGCCGTCCGGGCTGATGTCGCCGCCGGTGGCCGCCCCGAAGCCTGCGTAGCTGATGGGGCCGGACGGGGTCGGGTCCGGTGGGAGTGGCACGAGGAACGAGATCGCAGCGACCGGGGTCGTCGTGATGCGACCGTCGGGTACGGCCGGCAGCACCACGCGGTGCACCTCGGAGGTGCCCAGATAGGTCTTGGTGACGAGGTAGACGTCGCCTGTCGCCGGGTCGACGAGGACCGTCTCGCAGTCGTTGAACCCCGTCGGCCACGCCAGTTCGTAGGTCACCGCGGCGGCGGTCACGTCGGCGCCGACGGGGACGTCCGCGAGATCGGGTTCGGGTACCACGTGCAGCAGCATGTGGTCCCGGCTCGGGCCGTTCTCGACGTTGTCACCGACGTCGCCGAGGAACAGCGAGGGGCGCCCGTCCGGGCCGGGGCCCGATGCCATGTCCTCCCAGTCGAACGCGTCCACGCCGTCGAGCAACAGCCGTGCCCGCGTCGACCCGTCGGGGGACAGGGCGAACACGGCGGCGTCACCGCCGGAGTCGTTGTGCGTCCAGAGCAGCGTGTCGTCGTGCAGCGAGCGGGCGAGGCCGCTGGACTCGGCGATGCGTTCGTCCTGGAGCGTGAAGGCGACGGTGGCGTCCTCGTAGGCGCCGGCGGCGTGGCCGAGGAGCAGGGTGGCGACGCTCGTGGCCAGGACGGCGACGAGACGCGGGCGGGACGAACGACGGTGTGGCATGCGGCGACGGTAACCGCACGGGGTCGCGCCGACCCAGCGCGAAGCCCGTGTGGGTGAGCGGTCGCCGCACACTGGTTACCCTCTGACTCTTCCCCGCACGAGGACCACCAGCCGTGACTGCAACGTGGACGCCCAGCTCCTGGCGTGACCTGCCCAGCGTGCAGCTGCCCAACTACCCGGATGCGAGCGCGGTCGACCGCGTCGAGAAGACGCTGCGCGGCTACCCGCCGCTGGTGTTCGCCGGCGAGGCGCGCCGCCTCAAGGAGGACCTCGCGGAGGTCGCCGCGGGGCGCGCCTTCCTGCTCCAGGGTGGCGACTGCGCGGAGAGCTTCGCGGAGTTCCACCCGGACAAGATCCGCGACACCTTCCGGGTCCTGCTGCAGATGGCGGTCGTGCTGACGTGGGGGGCGAAGCTGCCGGTGGTCAAGGTCGGGCGGATGGCCGGCCAGTTCGCGAAGCCGCGGTCGTCGGACGTCGAGGTCGTCGACGACGTCACGTTGCCGAGCTACCGGGGCGACATCGTCAACGGCATCGACTTCGACGCGGCCTCGCGCGTACCCGAGCCCGAGCGCCTGCTGCAGGCGTACGGCCAGGCCGCGGCGACCCTCAACCTGTTGCGAGCCTTCGCCAACGGTGGCTACGCCGACCTCCACTCGGTGCACAAGTGGAACCTCGGCTTCGTGGGCGACGGTGAGGGGCGTACCCGGTACGCCGCGCTCGCCGACCAGATCTCCGAGGCGTTGGCCTTCATGGAGGCCTGTGGCATCACCTCCGACACGGCCCGCGCGCTGCACACCGTCGACTTCTACACCAGCCACGAGGCGCTGCTGTTGGGCTACGAGGAGGCGATGACCCGTGAGGACTCGCTGACCGGACGCCCCTACGACACGTCGGCGCACATGCTCTGGATCGGGGACCGGACCCGCCAGCCCGACCACGGGCACGTCGAGTTCCTGCGCGGGGTCGACAACCCGATCGCGATCAAGTGCGGCCCGAGCCTCGACCCGGCCGAGTTGGTGCAGCTGACCGAGATCCTCAACCCCGACAACGAGGCGGGGCGCCTGACCCTGATCTGTCGCTTCGGCGCGGGCAACGTCGAACGCCACCTGCCGCCACTGATCGAGGCCGTCGAGGCTGCGGGGCGGATCGTCGTGTGGTCGTGTGACCCGATGCACGGCAACACGATCAAGTCGTCCACGGGCTACAAGACCCGCCCGTTCGAGCGCGTGCTCGGCGAGGTCCAGGAGTTCATCGGCGTCCATCGCGCCCACGGCACGCACGCCGGCGGTGTCCACATCGAGATGACCGGCCAGGACGTCACCGAGTGCACCGGTGGCGACCGCGCCCTGTCCGACGAGGACCTGTCCGACCGCTACCACACCCACTGTGACCCGCGGTTGAACGCGAGCCAGTCCCTCGAGCTGGCGTTCCTCCTCGCCGAGGGCCTGCGCGACGACCGCGCCGCCCAGGCCTGACCTCGCCCCACCCCTCACCGCGCCCACCCCTCACCCGTGCCCACCTTGGGTGCAGAACCTGACCGCAACGGTCGCTCGATGCACCCAACGGGTGGCGCGTGCCCACCTTGGGTGCAGAAACTGACCGCAACGGTCGCTCGATGCACCCAACGGGGGTGAGGTTGCGCGGGGCGCGCCCGACGGGGGTGGACGGCGGAGGGAGGCGCCGCCATGCTCGCAGGCTGCCCATCAGGCCCCACCCATGCTTCGTGACCGCAACATCCGCCACCTCGTCCTCGCCCGGCTGATCTCGTCAGCCGGTGTCGAGGCGTCGTTCTTCGTCGGGTTGTGGGGCAAGGCCGCGTACGAGTTCAACGGGACGCCGACCGACCTCGCGGTGATGAGCGGCCTGATCGGCCTCGGCATGATCGCGGGGTCGCTGGTCGGCGGCGTGCTCGTGGACCGGTGGGACGCGCGTCGCGTCGTGCTGGCGGCCGAGGTGATCTTCGTCCCGGCAACGTTGCTGCTGGTGTTCGCGACGTCGATCTCGAAGCTGCTGGTCCTCGGGGTCTTCTCGTGGTTCGCCGGAGGCGTGCTGGAGACGGCGCTGGTGTCCATGCCGCCCGCCCTCGTGGCACCCGAGCGACTGGAACGGGCGAACGCGCGCCTCGAGTCCGCGAACTGGCTGGCACTGGTGGTGGGGCCGGCGCTCGGCGCGGTCATCGCCAGCACCATCAGCGTGAACGCGATCTTCGTGTTCGACGCGTTCACCAGCATCGTGGCGCTCTGGCTGATCGCGCGGGTCCAGATGCGGCCGCGAACCGCGGCGCCCCGCGACGAATCGACGTCGTCCCTGCGCGAGGCACGCGAGGGGCTGCGCTACGCGTTGCGCACGCCGCAGGTCGCTCTCGTGCTGTTCCTCAGCGCACTCACGGCGCTGGCGTTCGGCGTGTTCGTGGCGCTCGAGCCGCTGTACTACCGCGACGTCCTGGGACGGTCGATCGAGACGATCGGGTGGGTCAACGCCCTGTTCGGTGTGGGCCTGTTCGCCGGCTCGATCGCCGTCGAGCGGTCATCGGGACGGCTGAGTGCCTTCCGGTCGCTGATCGTGTTGTCCGTGCTGGCGGGGCTCGGCAGCGCCGTGTACGTCGGCACCGCGAACCTGTCGTGGGTGCTGGTCGGGGCGATCGCGTGGAGCGTTCCGCTGGGCGCGGCGCTCCCCGTCGGCCGAACCCTGGCCCAGCGTGCTACCGCTGAGGGATTCATGGGCCGGGTGATGGGTGCGACGAGCATGGTCCAGCAGGCGGCCGGGATCGTCCCCGTCGTGTTCGCCCCGGCACTGGCCGCATGGTTGGGCGTGCAGGGCGTCCTGCTCGCATCCGGGTTCGCGGTGGTGGTCTTCGCCCCGCTTGCGTGGTCGCGCGCCAGCGCACTGGACGCCGGAGTTGCCACCGCTGACCCGGTGGTCGGGGCATCCTTGTCATAGCCGGCGACGGAGGTGCCTTCCCATGACGGCGACCGACCCCTCCCCACACGCGCCCATCCATGCATGGGTCGACCGCTGGCGCACGGCGGAGTTGCTGGACGACGCGACGACGGCCGCGTTGCACCGTGACATCGCCGCTGCCGAGGCTGCCGGGGCGGCGGGTCCGGCGACCGCCGACGCCCCGACCCCGCCACCTCCCGACACGATGGACCGCGTCATCGACGCCGCGCGATCGCTCGTCGTCGAGGCGCTCGGCTACCTCGGGGCGGTCCTGACGGTCGGGACGCTGTTGGTCCTGACCGACGTCGGGTCGTGGAACGACACGAGCCTGCTCCTGCTCCTCGTCCTCGGTGCGGCGGTGTCCGGCTGGGGGACCGTCGCCCTGACTCCGGCCACCGAAGGACCAGCCAGTCGCCTCGCCGGGGTGCTCGGTGCCGCCGCCGTGGGTCTGACGGCCGGGGCGCTGTGGGTCGTGTTCGAGCCGTCGTGCCACGACGTCGGCACCTGCTCACGGTTCGAGGACGAGGTGCTGCCGTTGGTCGTCAGCGTCCCGACGCTCGGTGTGGCCGTGGCGCTGTACCTCCGGCACCGCCACCTGCTGACGCACGTCGCGTTGGGTGCGGCGACGATCGCGACCGTCGCAACCGTGGCCTACGCGCTCATGGGCACGGACGACTTCGGTGAGCCCCCGTTGTTCGGCGCACTGCTGCTGGCCGTGTCGCTCGGCTGGGTCGTCGGCAGCGAGCGTGGTGCGCTCGTGCCCGCCTGGTTGGGCACGTTCGCCGCGGGCGGTGCCAGCTACGCCGGCATGTCGATCCTGACCGACACGGCGTTGTTCAACCACAGCGACGACGCATCCGTCATTGCCGCCCTGGTGCTGGCCGCTGGCTACGCCGTCGCCGGCACGGCGCTCGCCCGCGTGCGTCTGACGATCCTCGGCGCGGTGGGGTTGCTGGTGGCCGTGCCCATGCTGTTCACCGAGGTGTTCGGGCTGTCCGGTCGGACGACCGCCGGCATCCTGCTGCCGATCGGCATCGTCCTGACCGTGTGGGCGGTCGCCGCTGGCCGCTCCGGGGACACCGCCTGATCAGCCGAAGCACGCGTCGGCGAGGCGGTCCACCTCGTCCGGGTCCACGGTCGTCGGCGTGATCAGCACCTCGTCGGCGCCCACGTCCCGCATCGCGTCGAGCGTCTCGCGCAGGGCGTCGCGGGAGCGAAGGCGCGCGATGGGGATCGCCTGTTCGGCCGTGGGTCCGAGGAAGTTCAGGTAGCGGCGGAGGTAGGTCGCCATCTGGGTGTCGGGGTCCGGTCCGAGGGCGACGAACGCACCGGTGACGAGCCGAGGAGCCGGGCGTCCCGCGGTGGCCCAGGCCGCTCGTGCCACCGCGAACGCGGCGTCGACCTCGGCGGTCGCCATGCCGAACGAGAACGACAGCAGGCCGTCGGCGTAGGTGGCGGCCGTCTGGATCGAACGGTGGCCGAGCGCCCCGACCAGGATCGGCGGCCCGCCGTCCTGGAGCGGGAACGGCTCGACGGGGCGCAGCGCCTCGGGATGGCTGCGTTCGCCCTCCCACACCGACCGCATCCGGTCCACGTCGGCCGCCATCCGCGCCACCCGCGGACCGTGGATGCTGCCACCGACGGCGAGATGGTCCTCCTCGCGCCCACCGACGCCCACACCCACGGTGAGGCGCCCGTCGCTCAGCACGTCGATCGTCGCCAACTGCTTCGCCAACAGGACGGGATCGCGCAGGCCCATGACGGCCACGTTGGTCACCAGCCGGACCCGCTCGGTGGCCACCGCCGCAGCACCCAGCAGCGTCAGCAGTTCCGGGTTGGGGTAGGCGATGCGGTCGCCGGCCGCGAGGCTCGACCAGGGGCCGTCGTCGATGCGTCGGCACCAGTCCAGCGTGCGGGTCCGGTCGAGCCCGGGCGCCATGATCGGCAGGTTGAGTCCGATGTCCACCGTCAGCCCCGCTGCCCGTACATGCCGCGGGTCACCCGACTGAACGCACGGATGGCGACGGTGCGGGGGAGGAGGCGCTGCGTGACGACGGCGGTGACCCGATTGCGGAGTCCCGGCACGACGACGGGGCCGCTGCCCAGTCCGTCGAGCGCGGCACGTGCGACGTCGTCGGCGGAGTCCAGCGTCGGGCCGCCGCGCGGTTGCGACGATCGATACGTCGGGGTGTCCGTCGATCCCGGCGTGACGGCCAGCACGTCCACGCCAGCGCGTCCCAGTTCCTCCCACAGGCCTTCGGCCAGCACCCGGTTGAACGCCTTCGTCGCGGAGTAGGTGGCGATCATCGCGGAGCCCTGGGAGGCCGCGAGCGAGGCCATCAGGATGATCCCGCCCCGGCCGCGCGCGACGAGGCGGGGCGCGACCCACCGGGCCAGCAGGACGGGGCCGCGCACGTTGACGTTCACGGCGGCCATCAGCCGGTCGGGCGCGGTCTCGTGGAACGTCCCGATCGCGGACGCCGCGGCGTTGTAGACCAGCAGTCCGACCTCGCGGTCGCCCACTTCCCGCTCCACGACGTCCACGAGGTCGTCCGCGGCGAGGTCGACGAGGACGGTGTGGACCTCCACCCCGTGTGCCTGACGCAGTCGGGGCGCGATGTCGTCCAGTGACGGGGCGTCGTTGGCCAGCAGCACCAGGTTGCAGCCGCGTCGGGCGAGGTCGTGGGCGTAGGCCGCTCCGATGCCCTCCGAGCCCCCGGCCACCACGGCCCACGGCCCGTAGCGCTCGGCGAAGTCGCTGTGCCCGTCCTGTGCCACGCCCGCTCCCGTCGTCGGCGCGCCTAGCCTGCCACACGCACCACCATCGTCGAGCGACCCGGGAGCCGGACATGGCGGCATACATGACGTTGCAGGGCACGCGATGACGGTGCTGGTGGTGGGGGCGGGTCCGTCGGGACTGGCGGCGCTGAAGGAACTCGTCGAGGCCGGGCACGACGTCATCGGGGTCGAGCGCCACGACGACGTGGGCGGGATCTGGGACATCGATCGCGCGGGCACGCCGATGTACGAGTCGGCGCACATGAACTCGTCCAAGACGCTGTCGGCGCTCGACGGCCTGCCCATGCCCGACGACTATCCGGACTACCCGTCACACCGGCAACTGCTCGCCTACCTGCGTGCCTACGCCGAGGCATTCGACCTGCGTCGCCACATCCGGTTCGGGACCAGCGTCGATCACGTGACCCCGCGCCCCGGCGGCGGGTGGACCGCCTCCTTGTCGGACGGGGACACCCTGGAGGTCGACGACCTCGTGCTCGCCGTGGGCCTGTTCTGGAACCCCAACCTGCCCGACTACCCCGGCGAGTTCACCGGCGAGGCCACGCACTCCCGTGACTACCGCTCGCCCAGCGAGTTCGCGGGGCGGCGGGTGCTCATCGTCGGGGCCGGCAACTCGGGGTGCGACATCGCCTGCGACGCCGCCATGGCAGCCGATGCCGCGTTCATCTCCATGCGGCGTGGCTACCGGTTCGTGCCGAAGTACGTGTTCGGCAAGCCCGCGGACGTGTTCGCCGCCGGCCAGCCGACGCTGCCCGGGCCGATCCAGCAGCGGGTGTTCGACCGCATGCTCGACACGATCGTCGGCGACGTGACGGCCTTCGGGCTGCCCAGGCCCGATCACCACGCGCTGTCGACCCATCCGATCCTGAACACGCGGATCCTCGACCACCTCGGCCACGGCGACATCGCGCCCCGCCCCGACATCGATCGCCTCGACGGATCGACGGTCCACTTCGTCGACGGCACCAGCGAGGAGGTCGACCTCATCGTCTGGGCGACCGGCTACCGGCCGTCGTTCCCGATGCTCGACGACGGCATCCTCGACTGGCGCGGCCTCAACCCCAACCTGTTCCTCAACGTGTTCCACCGCGAGCGCGACGACCTCGCGGTGCTGGGGCTGATCGAGACCGACGCCGGGGCGTGGCCGCAGATGTCGTTGCAGGGGCGGATGCTGGCGCACTGGCTGCGCGTCCGCGACAGCGACCCCGCGCAGGCCGCGGCGTTCCGGCGGCTGCGGTCCACGACGGTCGACCTCGAGGGTGGCATCGAACATGTCGACAGCCCGCGTCACGCCTACTACCTGCGCAACGACACCTACCTCGCGCTGGCCCGCGAGATGGTCCGGCAGTTCGAGGAGGGCGTGGTCACCGGCGACGAGCTCGAGGTCGGCGCCATGGCGACCCTGCGTCGCCGCCTGCGCAACCTGCTGCCGGCGTGAGCGCGATGCGCCGCCTGCTGATCGTCCACCACACCCCGTCACCGTCGTGCCAGGCCATGCTCGACGCGGTCCGCACCGGCGCGACCGACGACGCGATCCAGGGTGTGGAGGTCGTGCTGCGTCCGGCCCTCGCGGCGACGGCGACCGACGTGCTGGAGGCGGACGCGTACCTGCTCGGGACACCGGCGAACATCGGGTACATGTCCGGGGCGCTCAAGCACTTCTTCGACCAGGTGTACTACCCGGTGCTGGAGCACACGATCGGGCGCGGTTACGGCCTCTTCGTGCACGGCAACAGCGACACCACCGGAGCCGAGCGTGCGGTCGCGTCGATCGCGACGGGATTGGGGTGGAAGCCGGTCCGCGACGTGGTGCGTGTGGTCGGTGAGGTGAGCCGGGACGACCTGGACGCCTGTTGGGAACTCGGAGCCGCCACGGCGGCAGGACTGGTGGCGGGATGACGGCCGACGGGATGAAGATCGACCTCGGCCTGGTCGGCGACCTCGCCGACAGCGGACGGCTCGCCGCCGAGCTCGAGGAACTGGGCGTGGACGGGACGTTCAGCTTCGAGGGGGTCCACGGACCCTTCCTGCCACTCGCCCTTGCCGCCGCGTCCACGTCCGCGATCGACCTGTGGACGGGCATCGCGGTCGCGTTCGCCCGCAACCCGATGACGGCAGCCCAGGACGCCCACGACCTGCAGACCATCTCCGGCGGCCGCTTCCACCTCGGCCTCGGGTCGCAGATACGCCCCCACATCGAGCGGCGCTTCTCGATGCCGTGGTCGGACCCGGTCGGTCGCATGGAGGAGTTCGTCCGCGCGGTCCGTGCCATCTGGCACACGTGGCGGACGGGGGAGGCCCTGGCCTTCGAGGGGGAGCACTACCAGCACACGCTGATGACGCCGCTGTTCACCCCGCAGGACATGCACTCCGCCGACCCGTCGATCGTCCTCGCCGGCGTCGGGTCACGGATGGTGGCGGCGGCGGGGCGCGTCGCCGACGCGCTGCTCGTCCACCCGTTCCACAGTCGCGACTTCCTCGATGCGGACACGGTGCCGGCCCTGCGGGCCGCGGCGGACGGCCGCGACGTCGACCTGTGGATCCAGACGATGGTGGCGGTCGGCGACGACGAGGAGCAGGTCGCCGACGCGCGTCGGCGGGCGTCGTGGCAGCTGGGCTTCTACGGCTCCACACCGGCCTACCGCGGGATGCTGGACCACCACGGGCTCGGCGAGCTCCAGCCGCGCCTGCGGGACCTGACGCGGGCGGGGGACTGGGCCGGCCTGACGGCGGTCGTGCCGGACGAACTGATCGACCTCGTGGTCGTCAGCGGGTCCGTCGAGGACGTGGCGGAGCGGCTGCGGAGCCGCAACGCTGACGCGGCGCGCACGGCGCTGGTGCCCTACGACGGGACCGCCGACGGGTCCGGTGCGGCTCGGTTGGTCGCGGCGCTGCAGTCATGACGGAGGCGGTACCCACCCTTCGTGGGCTCGTCGTCGGTGACGCCCCGGACGCCTGGCGGCGCGCGGGGTTCACCGTGACCGGGGACACCCTGACCGTCGGCGGCGTGACCATCCACCTCGCGGGTTCTGACGGGGCGCGCGGCATCCGCGGCTGGTGGTTGGAGGGGGCCGTCGCCGCGGACGCGGACGGGCTCGCCCACCTGTCGACGCCGCCGACGCCGACGGCCGACGCCGAGCACGCCAACCAGGTCACCGGTGTCGATCACGTCGTCGCGGGCACACCCGACCTCGAACGCACCACGGTGGCCCTCGCGACCCTGGGCGTGCACCCTCGCCACACCGCGACCGGGATCCGGGGCCGCGGCGCGACGTACCGGTTCTTCCTGCTGGGCACCGCCCTCCTCGAACTGATCGCCCCGGCCCAGGCCGACGCGGATGCCGACGAGCGACCGGCGGCCTTCTCCGGCCTTGCGTTCGTCGGCGATCCGGACCGCGTCGGGGCATTCGGGTCACCGGCGCGGGACGCGATCCAGCCCGGCCGTCGCATTGCCACCCTGCACACCCGCGACCACGGCATCAGCGTGCCGTTGGCCGTCATGAGCCCGCGCCGCTGAGGGCGTCGGTCGGTCAGGTCGTCAGCCACAGGACCAGGCCGAGCACGTGCAGCCCGGCGACGACCGTGAGGGGGACGGCGACCACCACGAGCCCGAACCGGGCCGCCTGACGTCGCGTCGCGAGCCAGGTCAGCAGCGTCACGAGGGCGACCGACCAGAGCGCGCGCACCGTCAACGCGACGCCCGCGCCGCTGACCCGGATCAGGCCGTCGACGAACGGGTTGCCCTCGACGGCGATGCCCGAGCGCAGCCACACCCACGTTGCGGCGGAGTCGGTGGCGACCAGCAGCGACAGGACGAAGCCGGTCGCCCAGACCCGGTCCGGCGGCACGAGTCGGTCCAGGCCCGTGCGGGTGTCCTCGCCGAGCCGCGCCGCGGCCCGTGCCGTCCGGGGATGCCGGGCGAGGCGGGATGCCGCGCGAGCGCGCAACGCCAGGACTCGCTGGTCCCACGCGTTGTCGCCCACGGCGGTCCTCCCACGCCGGTGCTAGGCGTGTCCGAGCACCGGACGGGGACGGTAGGGGTCCTCGAGCCTCGCGACCTCGTCGTCGGTCAGGTCGACGTCCAGCGCCGCCACCGCGTCCTCGATGTGCGAGAGCTTCGTGGCCCCGATGATCGGCGCGGTCACGACCGGGTTGCGTGCAACCCAGGCAAGGGCGACCTGTGCACGGCTGACGCCCCGGGCCTCCGCGATGTCGCCGACGGCATCGAGGATGGCCCTCTCGGCGCCGTCGTAGTAGCTGGGGGACATGGCCTCGGTGGCCTCGCGCGTCGTCGCGTCGGACGGGGCGTCCGCCGGTCGCGTGAGACGGCCGCGCGCCAGGGGCGACCACGGCACGACGCCGACCCCCATGTCCGCGCACTGGGGGAACATCTCGCGTTCCTCCTCGCGGTACAGCAGGTTGTAGTGGGGCTGCATCGACACGAACGGGGTCCAGCCGTGCACCGCGGCCACGCGCTGGGCCTTCGCGAACTGCCATGCGTGCATCGACGACGCCCCGATGTAGCGCACCTTGCCCATGCGGACGAGGTCGTGCAGCGCCTCCATCGTCTCCTCGATCGGTGTCGAGGGGTCCCACCGGTGGGTCTGGTAGAGGTCGATGTGGTCGGTCCCGAGCCGGCGCAGCGAGGCGTCGCAGGCGTCGAACACGTGCTTGCGCGACAGGCCCCAGGCGTTCGGGTCGCCCTGTCGCATGGGCATGAACAGCTTGGTCGCGATCACGACCTCTTCGCGCTGGACGCGCGAGAGGAGCAGCCGGCCCGTGATCTCCTCGGACACCCCGAGGGAGTACATGTCGGCCGTGTCGAACGTCGTGATCCCGAGGTCGAGCGCACGCTCGACGAACGGGCCGGCTGCCGCCTCCTCCAGCACCCAGGGGCGCCACGATGGGTCGCCGTAGCTCATCATCCCCAACCAGATGCGCGAGACCCGAAGGCCCGTCGCGCCGAGCTGCACATGCTCCACGATCTGCTCCTCTTCGACGCGGAACCTACTTGCCGGGGGACGCCCGTCCACACCGCCAGCGGTTCCGAACCCCGGTCCCCAGAGACCGGAGGTGTGCTGTGGCCAGGCTGACCCGTGAACTGACGATCGATCGTCCCGCCGAAGAGGTGTTCGACGCGATCGCGGACTTCTCGACGGCGCAGGACTGGGATCCGGGGGTCGCCCGCTCGACGGCGACGTCGCGACCACCCATCGGCGCCGGCGCGCGCTTCGACCTCGTCCTGCGCATGGGCCCGCTGACACCGACCTTCACGTACGAGACCGACCACTACGAACGTCCGCGCCGTGTCCGGCACCGCACGGCGCACCCGCTGGCCGTCGGGGTCGACGACATCACCGTGACCGCGACGTCCGAGACGACGTGCCTCGTCATCTGGTCGGCCACCTTCGACCTGCGCGGCCCGCTCGGCCTGTTAGACCGCGGCCTGCAGGTGGGGTTCGAACGCGTTGCCGACGCCGCCGTGGACGGCCTGGCCGCGTGGTTGCGAGCAGGCGGACATGCTCGTCACCAACCGGTGTCGCGACAGTAGGTTGACCGGTCCCCCGATCACGGCCGACCATGACCGACGAACTCCTCGCCCTGCCGAAGGTCGAACTGCACGTCCACCTCGAGGGCACCATCCGCGCCGACACGGCCATCGAGCTCGCCCGACGACACGGGCATGAGCCCGCTGACGTCCTCCCGCTGGAGGACGGCGACTATCCGCACCGCTTCCGGGACTTCGAGCACTTCGTCGAGCTCTACCTGGCGGTGTCCCGACAGGTACGTACGCCGGACGACCTCGAACTGGTCGCTGCGGCCTTCGTGCGGCAGCAGGCCGAGCAGGGCGTGCGCTACAGCGAGGCCACGTTCACCGCGACCACGCACGTGAACCAGGGGATGGACCCGGACGCGATGTGGGCGGCGTTGCGCGCCGGGTTCGCCACGCAGCCCGACACCCGTGTCGGGCTCATCATCGACGCGGTCCGCAACCTCGGCCCGCGCAGCGGCCACCAGACGGTCGCACTGGTCGAGCAGGCCGACGCGCCGATCGTCGCCCTCGGCCTCGCGGGGATCGAGGGCTCCGCTCCGGCGTCGGACTTCGCGATGCTCCGGGACGCGGCTGACCGGCTCGGGATCGGCGTCGTCGTGCACGCGGGCGAGACCGGGGCGCCGTCGGAGGTCATCGACGCCCTCGACGTCCTGGGCGCGGACCGGATCGGGCACGGCATCGCCACCGTCCGGGATCCGGCGGTGCTCGACCGCGTCGTACGCGACCAGGTGGTGCTCGAGGTGTGCCCGTCGTCCAACGTCGTGATCGGCGTCGTCGACTCGTTGGAGGCCCATCCGTTGCCGCGCCTGCTGGACGCGGGTGTCGCTGTCACCGTCAACAGCGACGACCCTCCGTTCTTCGCGACCACGTTCACCGACGAACTCCGGCACGCGCAACGGCTCGCGGGACTGGGCCGACGGGACCTCGCCGACCTGCAGCGGCGGGCTGCCCGGGCGAGCTTCCTGCCAGCGGCCGACGCCGAGGCGATCTGTGCCGAGATCGACGCCTGGGAGGCTGCACAGGCGGTCTGAGGCGGCCCGGGTTGTGATGCGCGTCGGGCGCGCGAGTAGCGTCCCGGGACTCCCGGCGCTACGGACCCGACGATGGCCATTCCCACTGCTGCGTTCTCGCTGCGCATGGTCGTGCGCCTCGAACACCGTCCGGGGACGCTCGGACGACTCTGCAACACCATCGGCGAACTCGGTGGCAACATCCGCTCGCTGGGGGGGTTCGAGGTCACCGGCGACGCGGTGATCGACGAGATCGTCGTCGACTGCGACAGCCCGGAGCACCAGAAGGTGATCACCGCGGCCGTCGACGAGACGGAGGGCGTCTCCCTGTTGGAGTCGGCTGACCGCACGTTCGAGATGCACCAGGGCGGCAAGATCGCGATCACCACCACGTCGCCGTTGCGGGACGTCGACGACCTGTCGATGGCCTACACGCCGGGCGTCGCGCGTGCCTGCCTGGCCATCCGTGACCTGCCCGATCGCATCCACGAGCTGACGATCAAGAAGAACATGGTTGCGGTCGTGACCGACGGGACCGCGGTGCTCGGCCTGGGCGACATCGGCCCGGGCGCCGCCCTGCCGGTCATGGAGGGCAAGGCCGCCCTGTTCAAGACCTTCGCCGAGGTCGACGCGTTCCCCATCTGCCTCGACACGACCGACGTCGACGAGATCATCGAGACGGTGATCCGGATCGCCCCGGTGTTCGGCGGCATCAACCTCGAGGACATCGCCGCGCCCGCATGCTTCGAGATCGAGGACCGCCTGCGCGAGGCGTTGGACATCCCGATCTTCCACGACGACCAGCACGGCACCGCCGTCGTGGCTCTTGCGGCCCTCGAGAACGCCCTGAAGATCGTCGACAAGGCCCACGCCGACCTGCGGATCGTCATCGCCGGTGCCGGAGCCGCCGGCGTCGCGATCACGAAGATCCTGCAGTCGGTCGGCGTCACCGACATCGTCGTGGCCGATCGCCAGGGCGCCATCCACGGCGGACGTGGCGAACTGACCCCGATCAAGCAGTGGATCGCCGACAACTCGAATCCGCGCGGCGTCAGCGGGGCGCTCGGCGCCCTGCTCGAGGGTGCGGACGTCTTCATCGGTGTGTCAGGCCCCGACCTGGTGACCAGTGACGAGATCGCGACGATGGCGGCTCGGCCGATCGTGTTCGCACTCGCGAACCCGGACCCGGAGATCCTTCCCGAGGACGTCCACAACGAGGGTGCCGTCGTGGCGACCGGGCGCAGTGACTATCCCAACCAGATCAACAACGTGCTGGCCTTCCCGGGGATCTTCCGCGGGGCGCTGGATGCGGGCGCCACCACGGTCACCGAGAACATGAAGGTCGCGGCGGCCCGTGCGATCGCCGCCTGCGTGCCCGACGACCTGGTCGCCGAAGGCCGCATCGTGCCGCCGGTGTTCCACCCGGCCGTCGCCCCGACCGTCGCTGCCGCCGTCGCGCGCGCGGCCGAGGAGGACGGCGTCTGCCGCTGATCCTCGGACAGGGTCAGACGGGCAGCAGCGGGCGCGGGCCCTTGACCTCCAGCGGTGTGCGCCCCGTCGCCTGCGGAGCGCCGGCGGGCAGGCCGAGGGTCCGTCGCAGCGCCCCACCGAGATGGCCGATCCGTTCGGCGCGCAGGCGGTAGAGCACGAAGTACCCGTCGCGTTCGCTGGTCACGATGTCGGCGCGGTCGAGGGTCTTGAGGTGGCGGGACACCGCGGACTCGGACAGTGACAGGATGTCTGCCAGCTCCTTGGTCGAGCGGGGCTGCTCGGCGACCAGCCGCGCGATCTGCAGGCGGGTCTCGTCGCCGAGTGCCCGCAGGCCGTCGGCGACCTCACGGTCGCTGGCCTGGGGCACCTCGGGGGCCCGCACCTCCGGAATCGGCAGGATGATGCTGGTCGGCCACGGGTCGTCCGACTCGATCATGATCGAGCTCGCATAGACGCTGGGGACCAGCGACAGCCCGCCCCGCGCCCCGACATCCACGGTGCGATCCCACGGCTTGGGGACGATGACCGCGTGTCCGTCGGCGTCCCAGGTGGCCTCGGGCACGAGGTGGTCGAGGGTGGCGGCGATGCCGTTCGTGACGAGCAGCCGGGCACCCGTGGTCACCGCGGCATCCAACTTCGGGCGGATCCGTTCCCACTCCTCGGCGAAGGCCTCGTCCCAGTACGCCTGCAGCATGTCGGCGATCCTGCGCCGCAGCCCGGCAGGGTCGGCGAACCCGGCGGCCAGCACCTCGGCGACGGCGGGGTCCTGGGCACGGGCGGTCGCCAGGATCGTGCGTTGGAACTCCGGGTCATGGGACACCGACGGGTCCTGCTGGGGGCCACCACAGACCGCGTCCTGGAAGGCCAACGTCAGTTCGAACAGCGCGGCGTCGTCGTCGAACTCGACGAGTCTTGCCAACTCGTCCTCGATGGTGGGGAAGTCCCCGGTGAGGCCGACCTCGAACAGCCCCGGCACGACGGTCCGGAAGGCGAAGGACAGCAGGTGGATCTCGTCGCGCAACTCGGAGGACAGGTCGCGGCAGCGTCGCGACCAGGGCAGGTGCAGCGGGTAGCGCTTCGGGTCGACGACGCAGCGCAGCGAGATCAGCGCCTCGAAGGCCGGGGAGTAGGCGAAGCCGACGGCCCCCCGTGGGTTCGCGGCTGGCAACTCGAGTCGGACGGTCATCGGCGTCTCCGGTGCTCTTGCAGAGTGATTCCAGAGTGATTGCAGAATTGCATGATCAGTTGATAACAAGATCATACGCAGGCACCGTGGCCTCGTCACCACGAAGGAGGTGCACCGTGCACCCACTGCTCACCGAGGCGATCGCCCGCGATCACCAGGCCCGACTCGCCCAGGACGCCCTGCCGCGTCACCGCCGTCCCGTCCGTCCGGCCCGACGAGGTCTGCGCCGCCTGGCGCGGGCCCTCGTCGGCGCCCGTCCGGCCCGCCGCCGCCCCGCCGTCGAAGCGACCACGCCCATCCGCCGCGTGACCACCGTCGAGGGTGCGACCTGGCGTTGACGCCGACTCCGGCGTGGTCGGTCGCGCCCACTAGCGTGGCGTGCATGACCACTCGCACCCTGCTCCTGACCAACGACGACGGCGTCGACTCGCCGGCCCTGCTGCCCTTCGCCGCCGCACTCGACCGCCTCGGCCGCGTGGCCGTCGTCGTCCCGGACCGCGAACGCTCGTGGATCGGCAAGGCGATCACCCGGCAGGACGAGATCTCGCTCACGGTGGTCGAACGTGAGGGGCGCAGGCTCCACACGACCAGTGGGTACCCGGCCGACGCGACCCAACTCGGCATCACCGTCGTCGCCGACCCGGATGTCGTCGTGAGTGGCATCAACCTGGGCCACAACCACGGTGTCGGCTTCATGATGTCCTCGGGCACCGTCGGTGCTGCCGTCGAGGGCTGGATCAGCGGACGCACCGCGGTCGCGTTCTCCACGGGCCAGTGGAACGGGGACTACGCGGCCTGGCGTGACTGGTCCGAGACCCCGGACGCCCGCCCCGCCTGGGAGCGGCTCGCCGACACGTGCGCGCAGATCCTCGAGGACGTGCTCGCGTCGGGGATCACCGACCATGCCGACGTCGTCAGCGTCAACCTCCCGTTCGACTCGACAGCGGCCACGCCGCGGCGCGTGACCTCGTTGGCCCGAGTGGGCTACGCCGGCCTGTTCCGGCCGGACGGGGGCGGCTACCGTCACCGGTTCACCGAGTTGGTCGAGTACGGCCCGCTCGACGGGACCGACGTCGAGGCCGCGCAGGACGGCGCGGTGTCGATCACGCCGCTGCTGATGCCGGCCGCGGCGGTGGTCCCCGACGACCTCGTCCGCACCCTCACGGACGGCCAGACCCGCCAACCGGCCAGCCCAACGACCAGCCCAACGACCAGCCCAACGACCAGCCCGGAGTCCGCCACATGAGCAATCGGTACCGCTTCGTCAACCGGATCGCGGCCCCCATCGACGTCGTGTGGGCGACGCTGACCGACCACGAGCAGTACCGGGAGTTCACGCCCCTGCCGACGTCGCGGCTCGTCCGCGAGGGCACGCCCGACCGCAACGGCGTGGGTGCCGTCCGCCACTTCGGCGTCGGGCCCCTCGGGACGCGTGAAGAGGTCCTTGCGTTCGATGCCCCCAACCACCTGGCGTACACGATCGTGGCCGGCCTGCCGGTCCGTGACTACCGGGCGGACGTGACCCTTGCCGAGGACGCGGACGGGACGACGATGACCTACGAGGGCTCGTTCCAACCGACAGTGCCCGGCACGGGTGGCGTCATCGGGCTGGTCATGCGCACCGCCGTCAGGCAACTGATCACGGGTGTCCGCAAGCGCGCCGAGAGCGTGGCTGCCTGAGGCACCGGGCCCCACAACCGCACCACCGATCGGAGACGACATGGCCGAGATGGGATACCGCCGACTGGGACGTTCGGGACTGCAGGTCTCGGAGCTGTCCTTCGGGTCCTGGGTGACGTTCAACGACCAACTCGACGATGACCTGGCCGCGAGTTGCATGAGTGCGGCACGCGAGCACGGCGTGAACTTCTTCGACAACGCCGAGGCCTACGCCGGGGGCAAGTCCGAGGAGATCATGGGGCGCGTGTTCGCCGACCTCGGCTGGGAGCGCCACACCTACGTCGTGTCCACGAAGCTGTTCTGGGGGATCCACGACGGCGTCGTGAACATGAAGAACACCCTGAACCGCAAGTACCTGATGCAGGCGATCGACGGCTCGCTCGAGCGGCTCGGCCTCGACTTCGTCGACCTCGTCTTCTGCCACCGCCCCGATCCCGACACGCCCCTCGAGGAGACCGTCTGGGCGATGTCGGACATGATCTCGCAGGGCAAGGCGCTGTACTGGGGCACCTCCGAGTGGTCGGCTGACGAGATCCGCGCTGCATGGGGCATCGCCGACCGTCACCACCTGCACAAGCCCGTGATGGAGCAGCCGCAGTACAGCCTGCTGTGGCGCGATCGGGTCGAGAAGGAGTACGCCCGGCTGTACGAGGACATCGGCCTCGGCACGACGATCTGGTCGCCCCTCGCATCCGGCCAGCTGACGGGCAAGTACCTCGACGGCGTGCCGGACGAGAGTCGGGCGAACCTGCCGGGGTACGAGTGGCTCAAGCACATGCTGACCGACCCGGCGCGCAACGCGAAGGTCGCGAAGCTCAAGGAGGTCGCGGACGACCTCGACGTGCCGCTGGCCCAGTTGTCGCTCGCGTGGTGCCTCAAGAACCCGAACGTGTCGACCGTGATCACCGGCGCGTCGAAGGTCGACCAGGTGCACCAGAACATGGGTGCGCTCGACGTCGTCCCGCTGCTCGACGACGAGGTCATGGAACGGATCACCGACGCCGTCGCGTGACCGTCACCGGCTGCGGCGGGGCTCCTGCAGTCGGGGTTCCTGTCGCACGGTGATCGTCAGGAGCGTCCCGGTCAGCACCGCGGCGGTGATCGAGATCGTGACGTTGGCCCGCAGGCCGGCCGCGGCGAAGGCCATCGCGGCGACCACCGCGACCCCCGCACGGCTGAACGACCCGGCCGCGCTCATCGCGGCGAGGAAGCGTGTCCGCGTCGTGGGCTGGACCTCGGATGCCAACGGGATCGTGGACACGATCGCGATCTCGGACCCCGCCAGGGCGAGGGCGAAGGCCCCGATCGCCAGCGGCAGGGACGGCGCGAGGGGGAGCAGCACCAGCCCCGTGATGCAGACCGCCAGTCCGAGCAACGCGCTGCGGTGCTTGCCGAGGTGGTCGCCGAGCCACAGCACGAGGCTGGCGCCGACCATCTCGCCCATGGCCGTGCCGGCAGCCAGCCCGCCCAGGGCCTCGACCGAGACGCCGTGGTCGGCGTCGAGCCACAGGCCGAACACGCTGAACGTCGCCTCGAGCATGGCGTAGAGCAGCGCCACGGTGACCAGCATCTGGACCTCGATGCGGGTCCAGCGGGCGGGGCGCGCCGCGCGACGCTCCGCCGGGACGTCGTCGAGGTCCAGGCGGCGACGCAGGGCGATCGACGATCCGGCGACGAGCAGTCCCAGCAACGCGAACGGCACGCGCCAGGACCACCACCCGGCCATCACGCCCGCCAGCGGTGCGACGATGACGAGGCTGCCCGCCCACGTCAGCTCCATCACACTGGTGGCCCGTGCGCGACGACGGAAGTCGGTGCGTTCCGAGACGTAGCTGATCGAGGCGACGTCGACCAGCGGCTTGCTCGCCCCGACGACGATGAGCAGTCCCATCGCGACGAAGGCCACCGGTGACACGGCGACCCCGATCACCGCGACGCCCGTGATGACCGTGCTCAGGACGGCGAGCCGGCGTGACTGCTCGTGCCCGCCCGTCAGGCGACCGCGCAGCGCGGGGGAGATCATCCCGCCGAAGGACAGGGCCGCGATGAGCAGGCCCGCGTCGGCTGCGTCCAGGTCGAGGTCACGGGCGACGACCGGGAGGAACGGGTAGAGGAAGCGGAAGGCGCCGTTGGTCAGCAGGCGGACACCGCTGAGCAGCCCCAGATGGGTCTGGGACGTGGGAGTCGAGGGTGCGGCGGTGCTGGTCACGGTGGGCCCCGGTGGCGGCCGGCCAGCGTACTGCTCAGCGCAGGCGGGCCTCACCGGCCACGCTCAGGTCGACCAGGTGCCCCCGCAGGACCAGCCGGACCGCCTGCTCCTCGAGTCGGTCCGGCGTCGCCGTGAGCTCCCGGCGGCCGAGCAGTCCGGCCTGCAGCAGCTCCATGACCCAGCCCACCCCGTCGCCGGGATCGAGTGGTTCGCTCCAGACGAGGTGGTGGTGTCCCACCCGGAACGGGTCCAGGTGTGCGGTCATGCGCGGCGGCGTGGTGGTGCCGTCACCGCGCACCTCGACGTACACCCGTTGGCGGAGGTCGCCGACGCCGTCGATGACGGGGGGGATCGGGTCGTCCCACGACCATGCGCGCCCCGGCAGCGCGATCGACACCCGGTCACAGCCGAGGGGCAGGACGAACGCGAGGGCTTCCACGAGGACGTCCCACCGGTCCTCGCGGTCGCTGTGTCGCAGGTCGATTCGCACCAGCTCCTGATCGGCCGCGGCGCCGACCACGACGCCCGGCAGGTGGCTGGCCGTGTCGTCGCAGCAGGCGGCTCCGGCGGCGACGAGGCTGTCCACCAGTCGCCGTTGGTGTGCGCCGACGTCCGCCCAGCTGGTCAGGTCGGGCACGCGTTCGGTGATGGGCTGGCCCACGATCGGTCCTCGCAGTCGGGCCTCCATCGTGCGGCCCACCACCCACTCACCGGAGGCCGGATCCGCGGCTGTGGACGTCGGATGGCACCATGGGCGCATGACCCGATCGATCACCGCCATCCAGCGCGAGCTCGCGGACGTGCAACGCCACCTCGTCGAGGCGCCGCCGCACTCGGCCTCGGGCGTGCGCGAGCACCTCGATGCCCGCCTCGACGCCCTGCGGCGCGAGCTCGAGCGCGCCCGTCAGTCGAGTTCGGTGCCGAGCACGGACACGAACGACAGCATCTCGCCCGGGTAGCCACCGAGGTTGTGCACGAGCGCCTTCGTGCGCCCGCTCGTGACCTGGCGCTCCCCGGCTTCCCCGCGCAGCTGCAGGAAGCACTCGAAGTGCATCCGCAGTCCCGACGCCCCGACGGGGTGGCCGAACGACTTCAGGCCACCGTCGGTGTTGACGGGCAGGTCGCCGTCGAGGGCGAACGTGCCCGCCGCGACCTCCTTCCACGCCGTGCCGCGTTCGCAGAAGCCGAGGTCCTCGTACAGGACGAGTTCGGTGGGGGTGAAGCAGTCGTGCACCTCCGCCATCAGCAGTTCGGCGCGTGGGTTCGTGATGCCGGCCTGGGCGTACGCGTCGGTCGCGGCCGCCTCGCACTCGGGCAGGTGGGTGAAGTCGTAGTCGGGATCGGTCACGCCGGAGCCGTCCCCGGCCACGAACGACAGGGCCTTGATGAACACCGGGTGGTCGGTCCAGCGATGGGCGTCCTCGGCGCGGACGACGATCGCGGCGGCGGCGCCGTCGGCGACCCCGGCACAGTCGAACACGCTGAGGCGACCCGCCACGTCGGGCATGCCGCAGATCGCCTCGGGGGACATCTCGCGCCGGAACTGGGCGCGTGGGTTCTTCGCACCGTTCGCGTGGTTCTTCGACGCGATCTGCGCCAGTGCGTAGCGCAGTTCGTCGAGGTCGACGTCGTAGCGCTCGGCGTAGGCCGGGGCGATCAGCGAGAACATGGCCGCCGCCGTCAGCGATCGCTGGGTGCCGTCGGTGGGCACCGGGAACGAGTTCAGGCCCTGGTAGCCGGAGTCCTTGACCTTCTCGACGCCGACGGCCATCGCCACGTCGTACGCGCCGGACGCGACGGCGTAGGCGGCCTGGCGCAGCGCCTCGGACCCACTCGAACAGTAGTTCTCGACGCGGGTGACGGGCTTGCCCTTGAGCTTGAGCGGGGCGGCGAGCGTGATGCCCGACATCCCGGTCTGGGCCGTTCCGAGCCAGAACGCGTCGACCTCGTCCTTGGGCATGCCCGCGGACCCGAGCGCCTCCGTGACCGCGTCGATCATGAGGTCGTCGGCGGACTTGTCCCAGTGCTCGCGGAACGGCGTGCACCCCATCCCGACGATGGCGACCTGGTCCTTGATCCCGTGCGAACCCATCAGCGCACCTGCCTGGCCGGGGCGGCCTTCCAGAAGTAGTTGCGGATGCCGTCCGCCGAGTTGAGGACACGGAAGGTCATCTCGACGCGATCACCGATGGCGACGGCGTCAGGGTCCACGTCGGTCACCTCGCAGGCGAAGCGGCCGCCGCCGTCGAAGTCGAGGACCGCGAACACCGTGGGTGGCGACGGAGACCACGCGAGGCGGTCGATGGTGAAGGTCGTGATCGTCGCCGGGACGTCCGCCATCGGGGCCGGCGACATCTCGTCCTGCGTGCCGTCCGCGAACGACACGCGGGCGGGCGGCAGGTGCACCGCACCGCTGGGGTCGGCCGAGCCGACGAACCCGAACTTCCAGTCCGTGGTCCGGGCGGCCGCGGACGCCGAGGCGCGGGCGGGCTCGGGGCGGCGGGGCGGCTCGGGCGTGAGCATCCCGCGCCAGGAGAGGAAGTCGGCGTAGCTCAGTCCGTCGTCGCCGAGCTCGACCTGCGTGGCGACGGGGCGGTGGGGGGTCCAGTCCGCAACGGCGGCGGTGGTGCGCAGCACGATCGCGTCCGCGCCGTCCGCGAGGCTGACGAGCAGGATCGTGGTGTCGGGGGCGGCGGCCTCGATCGCGTGGGCGAGCAGCAGCAGGGGATGTGCGGTGCCCGTGTTGCCGACCGTCGTCGCCAGGTCGTCGCCGTGGTCGATGCCGATCTGCTTGCGGGCCCGGGCGACTGCGCGCGCGTGCATGCCGGTGACCAGGGCGACGTCCACGTCGTCAACGGTCAGGCCAGCGTCCTTGAGGGCGGCGTCGACGGCCTCGGTGGCCAGCGGGACGTAGCGCGTCTCGCCGAAGCGTTCCTCCCAGGCCTTCGTTCGTTCGTCACCGGGGGAGCGCCAGCGGTCGAGGAACTCCTCGGTGGTGCTCGCAGTGCCGAGCACCTCGGCCAGCAGCGGACCGTCGTCCGCGGAGCCGACGAGGACCGCGGCTGCACCGTCGCCGCCGTCGCGTTCGTCGGCGCTGCGCGGCAGGCCGGTCCGCACGTCCGCAGCGACGACCAGTGTGGTGGTCGACTGGTGCAGTGCCGCGACCAGCGCCCCGATGCCCGAGCGTGGCGCCCCACCCATGTCCACGGCCGGCGTCGTGCGGTCGAGTCGCGTGGCCGCGTGGATGGCGGTGGCGTTGGTCTTGTCGAGGTAGGGCGGCGAGGCCGTCGCGAACCAGAGCGCCCCCGGGGCCGTTGGCGCGCTTGCCAGGGCGCGCCGGGCGGCGGCCACGCCCATGGTCGTGGCGTCCTCGTCGTACGAGGCCACGGCGCGGGTGCCGGACCCGGCGCTGCCGCCCACCACCTCGGCGATGCGGTCGCGGCGGAGGCGGTGGTGGGGCACGTGGCCCGCGAGCGAGAGGATTCCGTTCATGTCGCCCAGTGTAGACACATCTGACGGGGCGTCAGATTCCCGTTGGGTGCAGACGTTGACCGCAACGGTCGGTCGATGCACCCAAGCGTGGGGCGCGCCGGCGGTTGGGTGCAGAAGGTGACCGCAACGGTCGGTCGATGCACCCAACGGTGGGAACGAGGAGGGCCCCGCGTCGCCGTGGCGCTGCGGGGCCCTCGCGAGGTGGTGCTGCCGGGTTCAGCCGAGCAGGCCGCCCAGCAGGCTCAGCGGCGAGCCCGTGAAGGACTCGGTGCCGTTGGCCAGCGAGAGCGTGCCGAGGCCGGCGTGCGCGTTGGCGTAGGCCAGCGCCTTGTCCAGCGAGGTGACGCCGTTGGAGCCCGGGATCGGGGCGATGGCGAGCGTCACGAGGATGCCGAGCGCCTCACCGTCGGCGGACAGGACCGCGGAGCCCGAGTCACCGGGCAGGCCCGGGGTCACGGTGTAGATCCCGGTCGTCCAGCCGCCACCCGAGGTGCCGAGGCTGGTGCCGACGTGGGGGGACAGCTGCGTCAGGCCGGCACGGAGGCTGGAGTTGCCGTAGGTGTAGACGGACTCGCCGAGGCCGGCGCCGTTCGTGTCGATGCCGTTCGGGCCACCGAACACCGGCAGCGACGGGTT
>JBFJMP010000001.1:0-24908 GCA_041633895.1 Nitriliruptoraceae bacterium | reverse complement strand
GGCAGGCAGGCGGCACGCATCCGTCCGGGTGGCCGACCGACCCGCTGGCAGGCATGGCGGCCCGCGGTCGAACGACTGGCAGCGAGACTCCGACGCCCCGTCTCGCTGTCCCGTCGTCGTGTCCAGGCCGCTGTGGCGCTCGGGATCGTTGCCGTGCCACTGGTGCTCACCGGTCGGTCGGTTCGTGCTCCCGACGAGCCGTTCGACGTGCTGATCGCCTGGTACGACGCCATGGACCTGCGCGACCACGAGGCCGCGCATGCCCTCCTCGACCCCGACAAGCGGCCGACGCTGGAGGACTTCGTGCTCGGCCTGTCCGTGGACGGCGGTGGGCTGCGATCGTCGTACGCCGAGCTCGACGGGCTGACGGCGCGCGACGTCGACGTGGACGGCGACCGGGCGTCGGTCGACGTCACGGCGGCGTACGTGACATCGCTGACGGCCTACGAGGTCGAGGACCACCACGAGCTCGTCCGGCGCGAGGGCGTGTGGCGGATCGTCCCGGTCGACCGTGATCCCACCGTGCCCCTCGAGACGTTGGGGCGGCGCGTGGCGGTCGACTACCTCGCCGCGGAGCGACGTCAGGTGACGACCGGTCGTACGGCGTTCGGCGACGTGCTGGACCGCCCCGAACTCCTCGTTCGATCCGCACGCCTCGTGGTCGTCGACGGGCGCCACGTGATCGTCGGCGAGGTCGCCAACGTGGACGTGGACCCCGCGGACCTGACGATCACCGGCCAGTTGCGTGGCCCCGACGGTCGGACCTGGGCCAGCTACAACGCCCAGCACATCACCCTCCACACATTGCGCCCCGGCGAGACCACGCCGTTCCGCATCGAGTTCGAGGGCGTCGCGGGGGCGACGGCCGCGGCGCAGTTGGCCGCCGGCGGGTTCGACCCGGACGAGTACGTCCCGCCGGTCCTCCCCGACGAGGCCGAGGTCACCACGTTCGACCTGTACGTGAAGGCCCTGGTGACGCCCCGCAACCTCGACCGCCCCCTCTCCGCGGCTGCCGTCCAGGTCGAGCGCGACGGCGAGACGGTGCGCGTGTCGGGCAGGGTCCGCAACGACGGCGTGGCGGAGGCGACCGTGCCGCACGTCATCGTGACCGCACTCGACGCCGCAGGCGAGGTCGTGTGGGTCGACCACCAGTGGCTCCCCGACGCGATACGGCCACAGGCCGAAGCGGCGTTCGAGGTGGCGCTGGACCTGGCGGACGTCCTCGTCCTCGACGACACCGGTCGTGCCTTCGGCAACGGCGTCGCGGCGACACGCGACCTCGCGGCGAACGCCGTCGTGGTGCCGGTCGAGGGGCCCGGCACCGTGGCTGCCGTCCGGATCGACCTCGACACGTTCAGCCGGGAGGACACGTGATGCGACGTACTCCCGCAGCCCATGTGTCCCCCGGCCGACTGGCAGGGGCGGCAACCGCCGTCCTCGTGCTGGCCCTGGCGAGCGCCCTGCTCCGGCTTGCGGCCCCCGGTGACGTGTCCGCTGAGGCCATGACCGAGCCGTCGACGTCCGTGGTCATGACGGCCCCGGAGGTCGTCGTCGCCGGTGATCCGGTCACGCTGGCCCTGCAGGGGTTGCCGGACCGCGCCGTCGGGATCGTGCTGTCGGGCACCGCGGGCGCCCATGCGGCCACGGTTGTCGGCGTCGCCGGCATGGCCGAGGTGGTCGTGCCCGCGCCCATGGCCCGCGTGCGCGGGGTGGTGACCGTGCACGTCGACGGTCGCCTGATCGGTCGGGTCGACATCGCCCCCGGGACCGCCGTGCGGACCCTGACGCCCTACGTCGGGCCGCGCTCGATCGTGACCGGGGGCGAGGACCACACCATGGTCACGGTCATCCCCGTCGACGACCACGGAAACCCCGTCGCGGAGGACACCCTCGTGACCGTGACCGCCGATCGCGTGGACGGTGAGCGCCTGACCGAGGCAGTACGTACCGACGGCCTCCTCGGGTGGGTGCGGATCACGTCGGGCACCCGCGCGGGTCGCACGCAACTGCGGGCGCTGACCGCGGGGACGTCCGGCCCGGTTGCCGACGTCCTCGAGGTGGCCGGCCGCCCCGTCCCGTTCGCACTGGTCGTCGACGCCGCCGATGCCCCCGCGGACGGTCGGACGACGGTCGCGGTCTCGACCACGGTCCTCCGCGACGCGTTCGGCAACCTGCTCACCGACGGCACCGCCGTCGTCTTCGAGGTGGACGGTCCAGAGGGCTTCGGCCAGGTCCAGGCGGTCACGGTGGCCGGGATCGCCTCCGCGCAGGTCCGCGCACCCGGCCGACCGGGCGCGCTCGAGGTCCGGGCCCATGTGCTCGGTGTGACCTCGGACCCGGCGTCGCTCGCCTTCGCGTCTGCAGTTGCCTCCATCCCGGTCACCGCCCGCGTGGTCGACGGTCGCCTGCTGCTGGACGTAGGCCCGGTCCTCGACCCCCAGGGGAGCCACGTTCCCAACGGGACGGCCGTGGTCGTGTCCGCTGGTTCCCTGACGCGGATCGCACGGCTCGTCGACGGCAGCGCCCGCTTCGACCTCCCGGCACCGGTCGGTCGCGTTCGGGTCGAGGTCGGCGGGCGCTCGGTGGAGGTGACGCCATGACGGACCGCAACCGCGTCAAGCTCCTCCTCGCCAGCATCCTGCTCGGGATCGCGGTCCTCGGCCTCGCCGGCGCCATCGTGTGGGCGACCGGCCTGCATCGCGCGTTCCTGACCGGGGCCTCGCCGGCCGACGCCTTCAACGAGGTGCCCGACGTCCCGGTCGGAATCGACCCCGTCGTCGACTGGCGCCCCGACGTCCCGAGCCCGCGAGACGTCGAACCGGCCACCCGCGTCGCCGTCGAGGCGGCATGGGTCGGTGCCTTCGCCCGGCTCGACACCGCGCTGCGCTCGGACGACCCGACGGACCTCGTCACGTCGTGGAGCGGGGCAGCCCTGACGCAGGTCGAGGACGTGCTGGGGGAGACGTCCGGCGTCGTTCGCCAGGTCCCGGTGGCCCATGACCTGCAGATCGAGTTCTACTCGGACGACGGCTCGATCATCGAGCTTCGCGACCACGGTCTCCGGCTCGTGCGGGTGGCTGAGGGCGCCGGGGGCGCCGTCCACATCGAGACCGTCGAGTCGTGGGGCGCGGTCCTGCTCCTGCGCGACGGGCGGTGGCGCGTGGAACAGCTCATCCGCGAGGACGTCCTGCCCGACACGCTGGTGGGCGACGCGTCGGCGTACGCGCCCGCCGACGCGTCGTGGACGGGCGTGAACCACCTCCCGCAGGCGACGCCGTGGGGCGACACCTGGATGGCGTTCGACCCCGCGGTCGCGGCCGCCGACCTCGACGCCGTGCGCGACCTCGGCATGGACACGGTGCGCGTGTTCCTGCCGTATCTCGAACTCGGTGGCCCGGCCCCGGACCCTGTGCTGCTGGACCACGTCGTGTCCTACCTCGACCTGGCCGAGGCGCGCGGCATCGGCGTGGTCCCCACCCTCTTCGACGGGTGGACGAACCGTGCGGTCGAGTCGTGGCCCGATGCCGACCGCCACCTCGCCGTGGTCGTGCCGACCCTTGCCGGCCATCCCGCCCTCGTTGCGTGGGACCTGAAGAACGAAGCGGACCGTGACGACGAGGTCGAGGGCGCCGCGGCCGTCCGCGCGTGGCTGCGCCACGTGGGCAGCACCGTCCGGTCGCTCGACGCGGAGACGCCCCGCACCATCGGTTGGGCTTCTGCCTCCAGCGCGACCGACCTGCTCGACGTGGTCGAGGTCGTCACCTTCCACCACTACGGCACGCCCGCGGAGCTGCGCGAGGCAGCCAGCGCCGTGATCGCCTCGGCCGGTCCGCGCCCCGTGGTGCTGGGCGAGTACGGCCTGCCGACGTGGAACACCCTCCTGCCCGGCGGTCACGGCGACGCCGAGCAGGCGGCCTACATCGCGGACATCCGCACCGTCGCCGACGAGGTGGGTATCGCCGGAACGCTGGTCTGGACCCTGCACGACCTCGCGACGCCGCCGCCGGACGCCGGGTCGTCCCCGTGGCGTGTCGGCGCCGAGACGTCGCTGGGCCTGATCCGCGCGGACGGCACCTTGAAGCCTGCCGCCGCCGTGGTCGGTGAGGACGCGGACCTGGCCGCAGTCGCCCGGCCCGGCGCGGTCGACCTGCGCCTCGCGAAGCCGTTCTGGCGCCTCCTCCTCGGCGTGCTGGTGGTCGTGTCGGTTGCGTCGGTCGCGATCCCGAGGCGCATGCGCACGTCGTTCTTGAGGCGTCGTTGAGGTTCGGTCAGAGGACCTTGAGACTGCCCCGAGGGGGCCGCAAGGTCCGGTTCGTAGCGTCCTACCTGTCACCTCAACAGGACCACGAACATGCGCCGCCGAAACCTCACCATCAACCGCACCGGTCGCCGACTGGCACTGGCCGGTCGCTTCGACGCCCACGAGATCGCTGACGCGGCCGGGGCCTTCGACGGCCTGGCCGCGACCGGCACCGACGTCGAGCTCGACCTCGCCGATGTCCGCTTCCTCGACGGGGCCGCCCTCGGCCTGCTCGCCGAACGCGGCCGTCGCATGACGGAGTCCGGTGGCAGCCTTCGGATCACGCGGGCCAGCCGTGCCGCGACGATCATCATGGACCTGGCGCACCGCGCCGGGATGGTCACGGACTTCGCGCCGATGGCGCCCGCCTCCGTGGGCGTGGCGGTGGCCGCATGAGCGCCGCGACCGTCACGCGCATCCGCGTCCTTCGCCTGCGCCCGGAGGGTCGTCTCGACGCCCTGACGGCCCCGACGATCCGAGGTCACGTCCTCGATGCCGGCATCCACGCCGAGCGTGTGATCGTCGACCTGTCGGCCGTCACCGAGATGGACGCGGCTGGCCTGTCCAGCATCGTCGGCGCCCGCCGCCGCCTGCGCGCCCTCGGCGTCGAGGTCACGATCTGTGGGGCCCTCGCCCCGAGCGTCCGCCACACGCTGGCGGTCACGCGCTTCGCCCAGCTGTTCGACCTGGCTGCGCCGGAGCTGGCGTGACCACCGCGATCGAGGCACGCCCCACGGGCGTGCGTGCTGGCGGCGAGGCCGCGTTCCTGGTCACGGCCGTGCTGGTCCACGCCGGGAACTACCTCTTCAACGTCGTCCTCAGCCGGATGCTGGGGCCGTCGTCCTTCGCCGAACTGAACCTCGTCGTGACGCTGTTGCTCATGCTGACGGTCGTCACGCACACGGTGCAGTTGGTGGCCGCCAGGGCGACCGCCGAGCTCGACGTCACTCGTGGCGTCGACGCCGCCCGCGACCTCCACGGATGGTTGCGTCGGCGGGCAGCGGTGGCCGGGGCAGTCGCGGGCGTGGTCCTCGCCGCCGGCGCCCCGGTGTGGCAGGTCGTGTTCAACAGCCCTTCGACGCTGCCCTACGTCGTCTTCGGCGTCGGCTTGCCGTTCTTCGTCGTGCTGGGTGCCGACCGTGGCTTCCTCCAGGGACGCGCCGGCTTCCGGCGCCTCGCGATCGTGAACGTGGTCGAGATGGGGGTGCGTCTCGTGGTCGGCGTCGTCCTCGTCGCCCTCGGTGCGGGCGTCCTGGGCGCCGTCGCGGCGATCTCCCTCAGCTTCGTCGCGGCCGGACTCGTCGCCCGCGACCGTTCGATCCCCGTCGTCCAGGCCGTGACCGACCAGTCCATCCGACGGGCAGCGCAGCGCATGCTGGGACCGTCGCTCGTCCTGCTCCTCGGCCAGATCGTGGTCGCCAACAGCGACGTGCTCGTCGTCAAGGCGTCCGTCTCCCCGGCGGTTGCCGGTCAGTACGCGGCGCTGGCCCTGGTGGGTCGCGCGGTCTTCTACGTGACCTGGTCGCTCGTCGAGGTCGCCTTCCCCCTTGCTGCCCGCGAGTTCCACGAGGGCGGCCGCGAGAACGCGGTCGTACGTCGTGCGCTGGCTGCGACCGCGGCGATCGGAGCCGTCGCGGTCGCGGTCACCGCCATCGCGCCGTCCCTCGTCGTCGGGGTCCTGTTCGGCGACGCGTACGCCGCCGTCGAACCCCTGCTGTGGCGCTACACGATGGCCACCGTCCTGTTCTCCCTCGTCATCGTCGTGGCCAACCACCAGTTGGCCCGCGGCGAGTACCGAGCGACCTGGTTGCTGCTCGGGGGCGCCGGCCTCCAGTTGGCGGCCGTGATCGCCGTGCGCGCCGACCTGGCTCGCGTCGTCGATGTCCAGGTGGCCGTCATGGCCGTGCTCCTGATCGCGGTCCGGGCGTTCCGTCCCCGCTCCACACCGGCACCCCGTCCGGCAACCCGTCCCACCCGAACCGTCGCCTCAGCGACGGCCTGACCCAGAGGCAACCTCATGTACAGCGACACGCCAGGTGTCCTCGACGCCTTCGAGCGTTGGCAACGCGAACCCGTCGACCATCCCGTCCTGTCGGTGGTCGTCCCCGCGTACAACGAGCGCGATCGGATCGTCCCGACGATCGGAGCCATCGCGGCCCATGTCTGTGACGGCCGACCGTGGGAGTTGCTCGTCTCCGACGACGGATCGTCTGACGACACCGTCGACCGCGTCCACCGGTTGGGCCTGGCGAACGTCCGCGTGCTGTCCGCCGAGGCGAACACGGGCAAGGGCGACGCCGTCCGCCGTGGCATGCTCGCCGCACGGGGCGACCGCGTCCTGTTCGCCGACGCCGACCAGTCGACACCCATCGAGGAACTCGACCGACTGATGGCAGCCCTCGACGAGGGCTTCGACGTCGCGGTGGGCTCGCGCGCCGCCGACGGCGCCACCGAGGCCAACCGCTCGGCCGCGCGACGCCTCGTCAGCGCCACCAGCCGTGCCCTGATCCGGCGCGCCATGCGTCTGGACCTGTCCGACACGCAGTGCGGCTTCAAGCTGTTCACCCGAGCGGCCGCCCAGCGGCTGTTCGCCGCCCAGACGATCGAGGGCTTCTCCTTCGACCTCGAGGTGCTCTACCTCGCGGCCCGCCTGGGCATGGAGGTCGCCGAGGTGCCGGTCGAATGGATCGACGCACCCGGGTCGAAGGTGGACACCTCACGCGAGGTGGTGCGCTTCCTGCGCGACCTCCGCGTCATCCGCCGCAACGACGCCCAAGGGGTGTACGCACATGCATGACACGAACCTTCGCATCGGCGTCATCACGCCGCACCCCCCGTCCACGGGGACCCTCAACGAGTACGGCCTGCACCTGGTCCGCTCGCTCGCCCTCAAGGAGGAGGTCGACGAGGTGGTCGTCTTCGGCGACACCCTCCCGGACGGCGAGCACTACCCCGACCTGCCGCACACGCGCTTCGTCGACTGCTGGAGGTTCAACTCCCTGCGGAGCGCGTGGCGGATCCGCCGGGCCGTGGTCCGCGAGGACGTGGACGTCGCCATCTTCAACGTCCAGTTCGCGACCTTCGGTGACCGCCGGGTCGCCGCCGCACTCGGACTGCTCGCACCCCTGCTGGTCCGCGGGACCGGCACCCGCAGCGTCGTCCTCCTGCACAACATCATGGAGACGATCGACCTCGAGGGCGCGGGCTTCGGCACCAGCCGCCTCGTGGAACGGATCATCCGGCTCGCAGGGACGATCGTGACCTGGCTCGTGCTCAAGGCGGACCTCGTCGCGGTCACCATGCCGCAGTACGTCACCGTCCTGCGTGAGAAGTACGGGGCGGACAACGTCGCGGTGATCCCCCACGGGACCTTCGACGTGCCGCTGGAGTCCGACACGTCGGTGCCTCCGGGCCCGGCGCAGCTCATGGCCTTCGGGAAGTTCGGGACGTACAAGCAGGTCGAGCCCCTGCTCGACGCCGCGCGCATCCTGTCCGCGAAGCACGCGGTCGAGGTCGTCGTCGCGGGGACGGACAGTCCGAACGCACCCGGCTACCTGGAGCGCGTCCGCGACGCCTACGCCGGGGATCCGGTGCGGTTCACGGGCTACGTGGCGGAGGAGGACGTCCCGGATGTCTTCCGGGACGCCACCGTCGCCGTGTTCCCCTACGTCGCGACGACCGGCAGCTCCGGCGTCGTCCATCAGGCTGCGAGCTACTCCCGCGCGCTGGTCATGCCGGACATCGGTGACTTCCGTCGCCTCGTCGAGGCCGAGGGCTACGTCGCCGAGTGGTTCGACCCAGCCGACCCCGAGTCCCTCGCAGCGGCGATCAACCGCCTGCTGTCCGACGACACCCGTCGCGTGGCGCAGGGGCTGCGCAACCACGCCGTCGCCGCCGGCCTCCCCATGGAGGACGTGGCGGACTGGTACCTGGAGCACATCGACTTCCTGCTCACCGTCTGAGGACGGTGTCAGGCGGGCGACGGCGGAACCTGGCCCCGTCGTCGCCCGCTGCAGGACCACCACGGCCGGAAACCGGAGGCTTCACGATGACGAACACCAACCACACCCAGGTCCTCGATGCACGCCGCGACCCACGCGTCGAGGTCGTGTCAGATCGCCGCCCCTGGGGAGGCTTCAGCCGCTACAGCTTCAACGAGGTGTCGACGGTCAAGCTGATCACCGTCGAACCCGGACAGAGCCTCAGCCTCCAACGCCACGAACACCGTGACGAACTGTGGGTGGCGCTCGACGACGGCCTGGTGGCCGAGGTCGGCGACGAGGTCATCCGCGCCGCCGAGGGCGACGAGATCTGGATCCCGCGCGGAACCCGACACCGCGTGTCGTGCGTCGGCCGACGCGCACGCTTCCTCGAGATCGCCTTCGGGACGTTCGACGAGGACGACATCGAACGGTTCGAGGACCAGTACGGCCGGTCCTGAACGCGGGACGGGTCGGCGTGCAACCTCCTACTGTTCGTGCCGTCGGAGTTGAATCCATGGATGCAGGACCTGAGCCCGGGCCCGTCGACGTGTTCGCGCACGTCGCCCTACGGGCCGCCGTGGTCCACGACGACGGCCATGTGCTCCGGGTCAACCCCCGATGGGAGCAGTGGGCAGCCGACGATCCGGCCCTGGCCGTCGGTGTCGACCTCACCCGCCTGAGCGAGCGACTCGGCGCCCCCGACCTGGCGGCGGCGGTCACCAGCAGTGGCGAGAGCGACCTCGACCGGTTCGTGGTGCCAGCCCGTGACCCGAACGCGCCCGAACGCGCCACGGCGATCGGCGGCTTCCGCGTGCTCGACCACCCGTGGACGATCATCACGTTGGAGGGCGGGGTCTTCCTCCCGGTGGACAGGGCCTCGGGCAGCGACCTCGAGCAGAGGTACGAGGCCGTGGTCGCGGCCCTCGAACAGGGCGTGGTGCTACAGGCGGCCACCGGCGAGGTCCTGGCCTGCAACGCGTCGGCCGAACGGATCCTCGGCCTGAGTGCCGACCAGATGAACGGGCGTTCGTCGAACGACCCGCGGTGGGGCACCGTGGACATGGCCGGCAAGGACCTCCCGGGACACGACCACCCCGCCATGCGGGCACTGCGCGCGGGCGAACCGGTCCTGGGGGAGACCCTGGGCATCCATCGTCCGGATGGGACACTGCGGTGGCTGCGGGTCAACGCGCGGCCGCTCCTGCGCCACGGGCACGACCGTCCGCACGCGGTGGTCACGACCTTCACGGACATCACGAGTGAGCGCGACTCGCTCCTGAGCTTGCAGACCCTCAGTGCCCGGCTGACCGGCTTGATCAAGTCCATGCACGACGCCGTGCTCCTCGAGGACGAGGACCGACGCATCGTCGTGACGAACGAGGCGATGACCGACCTCTTCGGCATCCCCGCGAGCCCGGCCGAACTCGAGGGCGAGGACTGCTCTCGCGCGGCCGAACAGGCCCAGCACCTCTTCGCGGACCCAGGGGGATTCGTCGCGCGCGTGGACGAGATCCTCACCGAGCGCGTGCCCGTCCAGGACGAGGAGCTCGAGATGGCCGACGGGCGCTGCCTCGAACGCAGCTACACACCCGTCCACGTCGACGGCTCCTATCGCGGCCACCTCTGGCTGTACCGCGACATCACCCGACGTCGTGAGGTGCAGGTCCAGGCCGGGGCGGCCCGCGACGCCGCCATTCGCGCGTCCGAACTCAAGTCCGAGTTCGTCGCCACCGTGAGCCATGAACTCCGAACGCCCCTGCACTCGCTGGTCGGTGCCGTCGAGTTGCTCGGTGGGGAGGACCTCGAACCCGCCCACCGGCGTCTGCTCCAGGTCATGCAGACCTCGGCGACCTCGCTGCGTCACCTCGTCGACAGCGTGCTGGACTTCGCACGGCTGGAGTCCGGACACGCGGACCTGTTCGTCGAGGACGGGGTCGACCCGGTGGGCATCGCCCAGGACACCCTGGGCCTGTTCGCGATCGAGGCCCAGGACAAGGACCTCGAGCTTCGGCTCACCGTGTCTCCCGGCGTCCCGCGGTCCGTGGTCGCCGATGCCCGGCGACTGCGCCAGATCCTGGTCAACGTGATCGGCAACGCGGTGAAGTTCACCCCAAGCGGGTGGATCGAGGTCACCGTGGATTCGTCGCGCGACGGGACGGGCACCGTCCAGTTCCGCGTGGAGGACACCGGGCCGGGGATCCCGGCGGACCGTCGTGACGACATCTTCGAGCCCTTCACCCAGGTACGACCTCGGCAGGTGCGCGGGACGGGCCTCGGTCTGGCGATCACCTCGCGGCTCGCCGTCGAACTCGGTGGCACGATTGCCCTGGAGCCCTCGCAGTCCGGTGCCGTGTTCGTCATCGACCTCCCGCTGGACGTGAGGGCTGCAGCCGGGGTGGACACAGGAGCGGACGTGGTGGATGCCGACGCACCAGGGGAACGTCGTCGCGTCCTCGTGGTCGAGGACGACGAGATGGTCGGGACGGTCCTGCGCATGCAGCTCGACCGAATCGGCCACGACGTCACCGTGGTCGTCGACGGGGACCTCGCCGTGGAGCGGGTCCGGGAGGGCGGCATCGACGTGGTGTTGATGGACCGCCACCTCGCCCGGATGGACGGTCCCGAGGCTGCCGAGACGATCCGAGGCCTGGCCGGCCCTGAGCGCGACGTGCCGATCATCGCCCTCACGGCGGCGGCGACCGTTGAGGACCGCCAACGCTGCTTGGACGCCGGCATGGACGGCTACCTCACGAAGCCGGTGGCGCTGGACGACCTGGCCGTCGCGGTCGCCACGGCCCGTCGCACCGAGCCGACCGCGGAGGACACGGACGCCGAGCAGGCCAAGGCGGATCGCCTGGTGTCCGAGTCCATCGCGGCGGCGCTGGGCGCGCTCACGCAGGAGATGGGTGGGCGCAGCGAGCCGGTCCAGCGTGCCGTGTCCGCCTTCCTCGAGGCCATCGACGGCCTCGTCACCACGATCGGCGAGTCCGACGACGAGGAAGCGGTTCGCCAGGCCGCCCATCGGCTCAAGGGCAGCGCGCGCACGCTCGGAGCGGCCGCGCTCGGCGACGCCGCAGCGGCCGTCGAGGCAGAACCCAACCCGACCGCTGACGGACACCGCGAACGGGTGGCCGCACTGCGGACCGGCGCGGCTGCGGCCAGCGCCGCCATGCGCGCCTACATCGCGGCCGGGTCGCCCATCCGGTAACCGACGCCCCGGACGGTCACCACGTAGCGCTGGGTGCGTGCGTCGTCGCCGAGCTTGCGACGCAACTTCGACATGTGGACGTCGACGAGGTGGTCCTCACCGACCCAGCCGGGTCCCCAGATGCGGTTCAACAACTGCTCGCGGGTCTTCACCTGGCGGGGGTTGTCGGTCAACGCCTCCAACAGGTCGAACTCGATCCGCGTCAGCTCGACGGGTTGGTCGGCGACGCGCACCTCGCGGGCATCCGGGTCGATCGCGAGGTCGCCGTGCTGACGCAGGCTGTCGCTGCCCTCATCCGCGCGTGGCCTCCGCAGCATGGCTCGCAGCCGCGCGACCAGTTCCGGCGGGGAGAACGGCTTGGTCACGTAGTCGTCGGCGCCCACGGTGAGGCCGACGACCTTGTCGATCTCGGCATCCTTCGAGGTGAGCATGACCACGTAGGCATCCGACTGCTCACGGATGCGACGACACGCTTCGAAGCCGTCGATGCCCGGCAGCACCAGGTCCAGCACCACGAGGTCAGCGTCCTCCTGGACGACCAGGTCGACGCCGTCCTCGCCATTGTCCGTCGCGATGACGCGGAACCCCTCGTTGGCCAGGAGGTCCTCGAGGAGGATCCGGATCTCTGGCGCATCCTCGATCACGACGACGGTCGCGGACTTCGTCGGCACCGGAACTCCTCTTCGACGTGGAGAGCGTATGCCACGGGCCTCCCGGCAAGCGGCACGAATCGCGACGCCATGCACTCCTTGAGGGGATCGTGAGGTGCCGGCGACCTCGTGGCAGGACTCGCACGTCACAGTGCAGAAGTCACCCCGACAGCCCCCGCTCCCGTTCCTGCGAGGCATAGCATGGACACCATGACGATGACCGAGCCCACCCTGGACCTGATCGACGGGGCGGACCCGTTGACCGTCCTGGTCGTGGACGACGATCCGGTCGCGGTCGCCGTGGTCGAGGGCCATCTGCTGGCCAGCGACATGGATGTCCACAGCGTGACGTCCGTGCGTGAGGCCGTCGCGTGGCTCGAGGACGGCGGTCGCCCGGACGTGATCCTGTCCGACGTCATGATGCCGGGTGACGACGGCTTCGTCCTGTGTGATCGCGTCCGTACCCACGTCGAGTGGCGGCACCTGCCGCTGGTCTTCCTCACGGCCGCCGGCGACCGCGAGGCGCGGATCCGCGCGCTCGAGGCAGGCGCCGACGACTTGCTGGCCAAGCCAGTCGACCCCGTCGAACTGAAGGCGCGTGTCCGGTCGCTGAGTCGACTGGCGCGGGCGCGCATGGCCCTGGTCGAACGCCGCGAGTTGGAAGCGGTCACCGGCCGAATCGGCGACGGCGTGGTCGTCGTGGGTCCTCAGGGTGGCTGCCTGGACGTCAACGCTGCAGCGCATCGGCTGCTGGGGCTCTCCATCGGCGACACCTTCGCCGACGGAGCGGTCGGGTTCGACCTCCTCGAGGGGACGCTCCCGGGGTCCGGTGCCGCCCCTGCCGCCGACGAGGAGCGTGTCGCCCTGTTGCACCGGGACGCGGGTCCGACCGGCGCCCCGCTGTGGCTGCGGACGATCGAGACCTCGGTGGCGTCGGTGACCGGCGATCGTCGAGTCGTCGTGATCCGTGACATCACCGACGAGCGGCGTGCGTCTCGGGTGTCCGACCTCGTCATCAGCGCCATCACGCACAAGGTCCGAACCCCCCTCACCGGGCTCGGCGGGGCCATGACGATGTGGGAACAGATCGACATCGACCCGGCCCACGAGCCGCTGCGTGGACTCGCCGTGCGATCGGCAACCCGCCTCAACGACGTGCTGCTGCGCGTCCTCGCGTTCGCGGACGACCTCGCCGCGGGGCGAGACCGCGCGGACGTCCGCCTTGCGTCCGACACCGCCACCGGCGTGCTCGCCTCGTTCGTCGGCGACGACGCCCAGGCGGTGATCGCTGCGGCGACCATCGACCTCCCGTACGCCGTCCAGGTCCGCCAGACGCCGCTTCGGGCCGTGCTCGACGAGTACGTCGGGAACGCGCACAGCCATGGCGACCACGTCGACGTGACCATCGCTCTGGACGGCGACGACCTGCTCGTCGCCGTGCTCGACGACGGTGACGGGTTCCCGCCGGAGGACGCCGAGCGGATCTTCGAACGATTCTTCCAGTCGGACCTGACCGGTCAGCACGATGGCCTCGGCCTCGGTCTCGCACTTGCGCGCCACCTCGTCGAGGAGGCCGGCGGGACCGTCGGGGCGGGGCGGACCGACGACGGACGAACGCGCTTCTGGGCGCGACTGCCCGCGATCAGTGCCGAGCTGGGGTGACGGCACCCCGTCCTTGAGGTGAACTTGAGGTCTGGGTGAGGGGAGCGCAGGGATGGCCGGGCACGGTGATCTCGTTGCCCACGAGGAAGCCACGATGAACCGCACCCTGCTCGCCGCCGCGCTGATCGCCACCGCCGCGCTGTCGTTGTCGGCATGCTCCGAAGACGCCGATGCGCCAGCGCCCGCGGCCTACGAGGTCGTGACCGAGGCCAGCCTCGTACCCGGCGACCGCGTCCCCGCGCCGACCGGTGACACCGTCCTGACCGTGTCCGGTCGCATCGACACGTCCGGTGCGGATGGCGTCGTGGCCTTCGACCTCGAGTCCCTCGAGTCCCTGGGGCTGGTCGAGTTCGAGGTCGACGACGACCAGGCAGAAGGCCGTCGCGTGACCTTCCGCGGCGTCCGCCTCGCGGACGTGCTCGCCGTGACCGGCGCCGCCGATGACGCCACGATGCTGCACACCGTCGCGCTGAACGACTATGCGGTCGACATCCCGATCGAGGACGCCGTCGTGTACGACGCCCTGCTCGCAACCTCGGTCGACGGCGAGCGGATGCCTGTGGACCGATTCGGGCCGGTCCGTGTCGTCTATCCCTACGATGCCCATGACCTCGACGCCACGATCTACGACGCCCGTTGGATCTGGCAACTCGCCTCGATCGAGGTGGAGTGACGAGCATGCCGGGACCTCGCCCGCACGACGACGCCGGGTCAGGCCGACTGGACGATCGCCGGGCACGCGTGGCGTTGGTCGTCGCCATCGTCCTCCTGCTCGGGTCCACCATGTTCCTGGGCGTGACCCTCTGGTCGCAGACGCGTGCCCTCGAGACCAGCGTCTCGGTCACCGAGGACATCGTCGACGCGAACGTGCGCACGCTCGGCCAGGTCCAGCGCGAGATCCTGCGCCTACGAAGCATCGTCGGCGAGGAGCCCGTCGATCGAGCCGAACTCGACCTGCATCGCGGCTTCGTCGGCCAGCGGATGCGCGAGGTGTCCCTGCCCTACCAGCTCCAGACCCTCGGTTCGCAGGAGTTGCTCGACGAGGCACAGGAGTTGGCCGAGGTCTGGACCGACGACATCGAGCCGGCCGTCAGCGCCATCGTCGTGGGTACGCCGGACGCGGACCCGTCCCGTGTCGCACTGCTGCTCGAAGGGCTCGAACTCCGCTTCAACGACCTCGCGTCCCGCGCCGAGATCAACCGCAAGAGCAACGCCGGCCAGGCCAACAGCGCAACGATCGAGCAGCTCGGTGACGCCCGACGAATGCTGGTCGGCCTGGGCGTCGTGCTGGCCGGGTCGCTGGTCTTCTCGGCGTTGGCCTTCCTTGGCTGGCGTCGCTTCGACCGCCAGCGGGCCGATGCGGGAAACCGCTTGGTCGCCCTGAACCGTGACCTCCGCAAGCTGAGCCTCGTGGCCAGCGCCACCGACAACATGGTCGTCATCACCGACGCGCAGGGGCGCATCGAATGGGTCAACGACGCGTTCACCCGCGTCACCGAGTTCACGGTCGAGGAGTCCGTCGGCAAGGAGCCCGGAGAACTCCTCCAGGGGCCCGATTCGGACCCGGCCGTGGTGGCGGAGATGGCGGCGGCCCTGACGGCGGGCGACGGCTTCAACGTCGAGATCCTCAACTACACCCGATCGGGCCAGCCGTACTGGGTCGCCGTCGAGGTGCAGCCCGTCCTCGACGACGCCGGGGCCGTCACGAACTTCATCGCCGTCGAGCGCGACATCACGGAGCGCAAGCGCGACGAGGAGGAACTCCGTCGTGCGAAGGAGTCCGCCGAGGAGACCGCACGTGAGAAGGCGGACTTCCTGGCCAGCATGAGCCACGAGATCCGGACACCGCTGAACGCCGTCATCGGCCTGACAGGCATGCTGCTGGACACGCAACTGTCGTCCGAGCAGCGCCACTACGCCGAGACCGCGCGCAACAGCGGCAACCTCTTGCTCGGCCTGATCAACAACGTCCTGAACTTCTCGGCCATGGAGTCGGGCCAGCTCGAACTCGAGAGCCGTCCGTTCGACGTCCGCGCCCTGCTGCGGGACACGATCGCCCTGTTCGCCGAGGACGCAGGTGCACGATCGCTCGACCTGCGGTGGGAGGTCGACGAGGACGTGGCACCCAGCCTGGTGGGCGACGAGACGCGCATCCGACAGATCATCGTCAACCTGATCGCCAACGGCCTGAAGTTCACCCCGACCGGTTCCGTGGTCGTCCGTGCCCGGGCGTTGGGCGCGGCGACCGACCGTCAGGCCGTCCGGTTCGAGGTCGCCGACACCGGCATCGGGATTCCCAGTGACCGCCTGGCACGGCTGTTCCGACCCTTCTCGCAGGTGGACGCTTCCACGTCCCGGAAGTACGGCGGCACCGGACTGGGCCTTGCCATCTGCCAGCAACTCGCGACCGCGCTCGGCGGTGCGATCGACGTCGACAGTGAGGTCGGCCGCGGCACGACGTTCAGCCTCGACCTCGACCTCGAGGTCTCGACCGCGTCCGAGGTCGTCATGCCGTCGGGCGACACGGTGGCAGCGCTCCCCCCGGGGCAGGCACGTTCGCTGCGGGTGCTCCTCGTGGAGGACGACCCGGTGAACCAGTTGGTGGCGATGCACCTCCTGGAGCGACTGGGGCACGTGACCGACGTCGCCGGCAACGGGATCGAGGGAATCGAGGCGCTGCGTCGGCGTTCGTACGACGTGGTCCTCATGGACGTGCACATGCCGGAGATGGACGGGCTCACAGCCACCCAGCTCATCCGCGAGGAGTGGGGACCCGGGGCCCACCCACCGATCGTCGCGCTGACGGCCAACGCCCTCGAAGGCGATCGTGAGCGCTTCCTCGCTGCGGGCATGGACGGCTACATCAGCAAGCCGGTCCGACTCGAGGAGCTGGCGACGACGCTGGCGGGCGTCGGGACGACATCCGCGGCCACACCGGAGCGTCGATCCGCCCGGCCGTCGGGGCCGATCGACACGGCGGCCTTCGCCGCCCTCCACGGCGACGAGCACACGGACCTGTTGGGTGACCTGCTGTTGCTGTTCCTGGACAACGCGCGTGGGTTGATGCGCTCGCTCGACGAGGCCGTCGCGGCCCGTGACGCCGCCCAGGTCGCCCAGATCGCCCACCGCCTGACCGGGAGCAGCCGCTACGTGGCAGCCGAAGGGTTCGCCGACACGTGCCGCGATCTGGAGCTGTCCGCGCGTCGCCACGACCTCGACCAGGCGGCGACCACGGTCGCGGACCTGCACCGCCAGTTCGACCAGATCGACGAGTGGGCCCGCGTCGAGGTCTTCACTTCGGGTCGCTGAGTCCACCTGATCGGGGGAGGCCGGCGAGGCGCTCCGCCAGGTCGGCCAGCGCCGGCAGGTCGATCGGTTTGCTGACGTGGTCGTCGCAGCCGGCCGCCAGGCAGCGGTCCCGGTCCCCGTCCATGGCGAGGGCCGTGACGGCGATGATCGGGACGTGGGCACCGTCCGCGGTCGCACGGATGCGCCGCGTCGCCTCGAGTCCGTCCATCTGGGGCATCTGGACGTCCATGAGGATGACGTCGGGGCGCTGCTGGAGTGCGAGGCGGACCGCCTCGGCGCCGTCGTCAGCGACGATCACCTCGTGCCCGCGCAGTTCGAGGAAGTCCGTGAGCAGGATCTGGTTGACCGGGCTGTCCTCGGCGACCAGCACACGCAGTCCGACCCTCGGGGTCGCGTTGTCGCCTGCTGAGGTCACGCCGGTGCTGTCTGTCGAGGATCACCGCCACGGTAACGGTGCGGCCGATCGTGCGGTCGGGGCGCGGCGAGCCTTGAGCAGAACTTGAGGTGGAGGTTCAGGCCAGGCGACGACGCAGGACCGTCCCCAGCATCAGCACGGCCAGGGCGGCGCCGGCTGCCCCGGACCCCGTCGACGGCAACGAGCCCTGATCGGCGGTGGCCGTCGTGGGCGCGGCCGACTCATCCGCTGGCGCCGGGTCCGGTGTGGGCGTCGGTGCCGCGGTGCCCGTGGGCACGACGCAGCCGGGCAGCCCGGCCGGGCCCCCGATCCAGTCGGCCATGCGCTCGGCGGCGGCGGGTCCCTCGTGGTGCAGCATGTAGGTGTGGGCGGACCCGGGGACGACGTCGGTCGTCACCGACGGGGCCAGCAGGAACTGCGCCTCCCAGAACGGTGCGTACTCGACCGGGAACAGCTGGTCGTCCTCGCCGAGCTGGAGCATCGTGGGGACCCCGACCAGCGCGGAACCGATGCGGGCCGGCTGGTAGGTGATCGTGATGATCTCGCCACTCGGGGTCAGCACGGCGGCGGCGGTGTCGGCGGCGATGACCTCGGGGTCCGCGTTCTCGGCGGTGTAGAACATCTCGGCGCGACGCTCGGGAGTGCTCAGGAAGTAGACGTAGTCGTCCTGGAGCGCGTCGAGTTCGTTCTGGGCGTAGTCGTTGGCGATGAACAGCGGGTCCGGATACGTGTGGTAACCCATCGCCACCAACGCGCTGACGGGCGCCCCGTTGATGCCGACCGCGCTGATGGCCGTCTCGGCCCCCGCCGAGTGACCGGCGAGCACGACGTCGTCGTAGGACTCGGTCAACTGCGTCACGACCTGCGCCGCCATGTCGGCATGGCCGTGCGTGGACACGGCGTACCCGTCGTCGAGGACCGAGTCGCCGTAGCCGAGGCGGTCGATCGCGTACACGTCGTAGCCGCGGGCAGCGAGCATCCGGGTCCACGAGTACCCGGCGACGTCCCACGACTCACCGGTGTAACTCAGCCCGTGGAGGAGCAGGATCGCCGTCGTCGGCTCGCAGCCGTCAGGTCCCACGACGAACCCGTCGAGGTCGTAGGTCTCGCCGTCGCCCGGGTTGGTGACCGCGACGTCGGCGTCCGAGCGGGTCACGGCCGTGGCCGGGTCGGCCGAGGCCACGCCCGGCGCGGCCAGAACGGCGCCCACCAGGGCTGCGACGGCCATTCGTCTCGTCTGCATTCCTGAACCCCTCCGCGACGTCCGACGTGACGGACCCTAGGAGGTCCAACGCACAGGATGGTGGCGCGCGACGCTCCGGGGCCCCATGATGGATGGCACGTCGGCGGTTTGGGACGCGCCGGACGAGTTGGGAGCGCCGTGTTCGCCCGCTTGGGTCATGCCTGTCACGACCGCCGAACGGTAGTCCTCGCGATCTGGGTCGCGGCCCTGGTCTTCAGTGGCGCGCTGTCCGGCATCGCCGGCAACGCCTTCCGCGACGAGTTCAACCTCCCCGACTCGGAGTCCCGTACCGGCTTCGACATCCTCGACGAGCACTTCGGCGGGGCGGGCACCGGCACGACCGGCACGATCGTGTTCCGCGCCGAGCAGGGCGTCGACGACGAGGCCGTTCGAACCGCCATGCAGACGCTGTTCGCCGAGGTGGCCGCCCTCGACAACGTGCTGCGCGTCCAGAGCCCCTACGACGACCCGACGGGACAGCAGATCGCCTCCCGCGGTCCGGCCGCCGGGCAGATCGCCTTCGCCGCCGTCGAGGTCCCCGACGACCTCGACTTCACCCGTGCGGGCGTGATCCGCGACGCCATCCTCGAGTCGGCGCCCGACCTCGCCGGCCTGCAGATCGAACTCGGCGGCTTCATCTTCGCCGAGTTCGAGCAACCCTCCTCCGAGGTCATCGGCCTCGGCTTCGCGATCGTGATCCTGATCGTCGCCTTCGGGTCGGTCCTGGCGATGGGGCTCCCGGTCGGCGTCGCCCTGTTCGGGATCGGCATCGGGATCTCGCTGATCACCGCGGTCAGCAACGTCATCACGATCCCCGAGACCTCGACCTTCCTCGGGATCATGATCGGCCTGGGCGTCGGCATCGACTACGCGCTGCTGATCGTCACGCGCTACCGCGAACAGCTCCATGCCGGCCACGACACCCGCGAGTCGATCGGGATCGCCGTGGACACCGCCGGGCGGTCGGTCACCTTCGCGGGCATGACCGTCGTCATCTCGCTGCTCGGGATGCTGCTGATGGGCGTGAGCTTCGTCAACGGCATCGCCGTCGGTGCCGCCTCCGTGGTCTTCCTGACCATCCTTGCGTCCCTGACCCTGCTGCCCGCCCTGCTCGCCCTGGCTGGGGAACGCATCGAACGCACACGCTGGCGCGGCCTGATCGCGGCTGGCTTCGTGGCGGTGGGCCTCGTCGGCGTGGGTCTGGAGTTCACACCACTGCTGCTCGGCATGCCGGTCGCCGCCATCGTGCTCATCGCCGGCTTCTTCGTGCCCGCGCTGCGCGAGGAGGTCCCACATCGCGCCGAGCCGGACCGGCGCGACACCGTCGCCTACCGCTGGAGCCGCGTCATCCAGCACCGCCCATGGACCGCGGCGATCGCGGCAGCCCTCGCGCTGGCGATCATGACGATTCCGGTCCTCGGCCTCCGACTCGGGTTCTCGGACGAGAGCAACTACGCCGAGGACACCTCGACGCGTCAGGCCTACGAGCTCCTGGTCGAGGGCTTCGGCGAGGGCTTCAACGGGCCGCTCATCCTCACCGCCGAACTGGGTGACGGCACCGATCCGGGCGCTGCCCTCCAGCAGGTGAACCTCGCGGTGGGGCAGGACCCGGGCGTGGCCTTCGCGTCGTTCCCGGTCACCAGCCCGGACGGGGCGGCGGTGCTGTGGCAGGTCGTGCCGACAACGGGCCCTCAGGACCTGGACACCGAGCAGATGATCGGCCGCCTTCGGACGAGCGTGTTGCCGCCGATCGAGGAGCAGATCGGCGTCGAGGTGAACGTCACGGGGCAGGTCGCCGTGTCCCTGGACTTCGCCGACTTCCTTGCGTCGCGCTACCCCTACTTCTTCGGGGCCGTGCTGATCCTGTCGTTCGTCCTGCTGCTGCTCGTCTTCCGCTCGGTGCTCGTGCCGCTCAAGGCGGTGCTGATGAACCTGCTGTCCATCGGTGCGGCGTACGGCGTGGTGGTCGCGCTGTTCCAGTGGGGGTGGCTGTCCGACCTGACCGGCGTCCAGCCCGCGCCCATCGAACCGTGGGCGCCCATGATGCTCTTCGCCATCGTCTTCGGACTGTCGATGGACTACGAGGTGTTCCTGCTGTCCCGCATCCGCGAGGAGTGGCGGCTCACGGGTGACAGCCAGACCTCGGTCGCGGACGGCCTGGCCGCGACGGCGAAGGTCATCACCGCCGCCGCCGCGATCATGGTCGTGGTCTTCGGCTCGTTCCTGCTGGAGTCCGACCGGGTCCTGAAGTTGATGGGTACGGGCCTGGCCGTCGCCATCTTCCTCGACGCGACGATCGTCCGGATGCTCCTCGTGCCGGCGACCATGGAGTTGCTGGGGGACCGCAACTGGTGGTTGCCCGCGTGGCTCGACCGGGTCCTGCCGACGCTGGATGTCGAAGGGGGCTCGGAGTCCGCCGAGCGCGTCGGGGAGCAGGTCGGGCGCTGATCGCGTGTCCATTTCGTGCGGTCGTGCAACCGCAGTGCCGTCGCGCACGTCTGACCCCTCAGCGCCGCTCGGCGCACGCTGACTCCCCCCATCATCAGGAACTCCCATGCGTACCCGCCACGCCCTCGCGCTCGCCCTCGCCATGTCCCTGTCGCTCGCCGCGTGCAGCGACGACGCGAGCGACCCGATCGAGGACCCCACGGAATCGAGCGACGGCATGGGCGACGAGCCCGCCATCGACGAGCCCGCTGTCGATCCCGAGACGGACGGGGATGCCGCCGCCGGCGGCACCCAGCCGGCCGCCATCGCCCTGACGTTCGACGACCAGCGTGTGCCCATCGCCGTCGCCTGCAACACGGCCAGCGGTGTGTCCGCCACGACGGAGGGCGAGGTCACCATCGAGCTGGTCCGCACCGACACCAGCGTCGCCCTGCGGTACTCGGCCGAGGGCGCCGTTGCCGAGACCGAACTCCTCGACGTGTCCGAGGTCGGCGACTTCGTGGTCTACGAGGCCACGCTGTCCTCCGACGACGTTCCGGCCGTCAACGTGGTCCTCGAGATCAGCGACACGTCGGTCCTCGACGACTGCTGAGTCCGGGGAACGCCGAACGGGGCGTGGCTGGTGGTTCGCACAGGGGCCGCCGCCACGCCCCCTTCGTCTGCGTCAGCAGGTCGGGGCGCCGGCGATCACGAGCGAGAACGTGAAGGCGCCACCGTTCGTGAAGGTGCCCACGGCGAACGTGTGGTCCATGTCCTCCCCCTCGACCTCCGCGGTTCCGGTGATGACGGGAAGGTCGCCCTCGGGGGCCACCTGTTCGAGTTCTACGTGGTAGTCGATCCCGTTCTGGGTGACGAGTTCCACGCGCAGCGTGCTGTTCACGGCACCGCCGACCACGTCGAAGGCGATTGCCGTGTCCGGGGCGTCGTCCGCGGTCACCAGGCACGACCGCGCGACCGCGAGGTAGGACACGCCGCTGAGGGAGAAGTCGCCCCACTCGCCGAACATGTCGGGTGCCGGGACGTCACCCGTTGCTGGCTTCGGTCCGGGGTCCGGGGACGTTGACGTTGCAGGGGCCGGCTTGGGCGTGTCGGGCGTCGGGTCGTCGCCCGTGCAGGCGGTGAGCGTGATCGCTGCGACGACGGCGAACGCAAGCGCGCTGCGGGTGATCATGGGTCCCTCGCGTGGTGCGGCCCGACTGTCGAGGGCAGGCGGCGGAGGGTACCGACGCCCCGTCGGGGTCGACGTCAGCGTGCGGCGAGGGCCTGCCGGAGCGCGTCGGGGTGCAGCACCTCGGCCTCGCCGCCAGCCGCGCGGACGTGTGACAGCAGCCAGTCCGGGACGTCGGTGTGGACGACGGCGTGCACGGCACCGTCGCCGAGGTCGCGGCAGGTGGTTGCGTCGACCAGGGTGAGGATCCACGTGGCCTGCGAGGACAACCGGAGTTCCACGCGGACCTCGTCGTCCACCGCCACGTAGTCGGGCTCGATCGGCGTGGCGTCCTGGCCGTCGTCGTCGGAGGCGCCCTCGACGGTCACGTCCGACATCCGTTCGAGCCTGAAGCTGCGCACCCCGCCCCGGTCCACGTCGAATCCCGACAGGTACAGCGCCCCACCGGTCAACTGGAACTGCAGCGGCCGCGCACGACGTTCGGTCGCTTCCGCGTCGCGGCGACCGTGGTAGCGGAAGCGCACCACGACGTCCGTCCCGACGACGTCCCGCAACGTGGCGACCGCGGGGTTCGCCAGGTCGTTGAGGTGCCACGCGTCGATGCCGTCAGGCAGCACGTCGCGCAGTCGCTTCTCGACCGACTCGAGGACGGACGAGGTCGCGGAGGGCAACAGGGCCTGTGCCGCGGTGACGAGCGAGAGCAGGTGCACGGCCTCCACGGTCGTCAGGTCGGCCCGGGGCGCGTTCATGTGGGTGCGGAACTCGACCTGGCCGTTGGTGTCGTCGATCGTGAGGTCGCCCACGAACCCGAGGCGCGGGATCTCCAGCCACTCCAGCAGTTCGAGTTCGCCCTTGACCTCGTCCAGGTCGCAGCCGAAGGCCGTCGCCACCTCCTCGACGGTGACGCCGGGCCGCGCGGCCAGCCATTCCGGGAGCGCGAGGAGCCGCGCGAGCCGTTCCTCGGACAGGCCGGCTCGTCGGGTCCGCGGGGCGGCCGCGGGCTCGTCGAGTGGGTCGAGCGATGGCGGTCCCGTGTGGACGTCCGCGATGCGCGAACGCCGTGCGTCGACCGCGTCGCTGATCGGGTCGGGGGACACGACGTCGGCAAGGTGGCGCAGCGCCCACCCGATCGCGGACTCCTCGCGGATGTCCGTCAGGCGCACCTCGACGGTGGCCTCGTCCGACTCGACGACCTCGGCACCCATCGCGAGGGCATCGGCGAGGCGGGCGTGGGGGACGCGCAGGTGGACCGTGGCCCGGACCTGCGGGGCCAACGGGAGGCCGAGTCCCTCCGCTGGACGCTCGTGGACGGCCTCCCCGACGTCGGTGACCTCGCCGACGATGCGATCGAGCCGGAAGACCCGACCCTCGTCGCTGACCACGTCGTACCCGGTGACGTAGGACTGTGAGCGACGCGTTGCGAGGGCCCATGGCTCGAACAGGCGCTCCGCCACCTCGCCCTTGGCGTTGCGATAGGTGAACGACACGCGCCGCCGTTGCGCGTGGGCGTCGAGCAGGGCGGGGGACACGCCGAGGTCGAGCCGGATGCGAGCGGCGGAGGACTCGGCCGGGTAGTCGCCCGTGTGGAACGACGTCTTGGCGAGGGCCCCACCCGTGACCTCGTCGCCCACGGCGGCCGCGAGCGCCGCGAGGGCGAGCGCCTCCTCGGGCGTCCATGAGATGGCGATGGACGGCGGTCGCGTCGGCAGGCGGTAGACCTCCTCGCCGCGCAGGGTCATGGACTCGACATGGATCCCGAGTTCGCGCAGGTCGGCCTTGTCCCGTTCGAACTTCCGGCGCGAGGCGTCCTCGCTGCCGCCGGCGTAGAGACCGAAGCGCTCCCGGAGGTCCAGCAGTGACAGCGGACGCCCGACCTGCAGGACGCACGACAGCGTCAGCAGCCGCTCAGCGCGGTCCTGCCCCTGTCCGAACCCGATCATGGTCTGCCCCCGCGGATCGCGTGCCCGTTCGCGATCACGTGGGGAACGTAGACGGCACGGACGGACCCTGTCGATTTGTCAGGATGACGTGCTCCTGGACGGCGAGGTCCCACGTCTGGGGCGGTCCGGTGGCGCCGTGCCGAACTCGACGGACGGCCCTGGCCATCTGATGCGCCGCGACGGCCGGGGGCATGCGCCCGACTCCGGTGCCCAGGCCGGGGACGGCGACCGACCGGATCGGCTCGGGATGGCGAGCCGCGGCCAGGAGGACCGCTCGCATCGCGAGGTACGGATTGACGGTGTCCGGTGGCAGGCGCATCGGGACGCGCATGGTCGGGGCGGCGATCAGGAAGGGTTGGCGCGGATCCTCGGTGCGCACGACGGTGGCCTGCCCCACCAGCAGTTCCCCGTGGAAGTCGGTGCCGATCGCGGCGACCACGCGCTGCTGGACGTGGTCGCCGAAGTGCAGGACGTGGGCCAGGTCGAGGTTGATGAAGGCCTCCTTCACCTCCGGCTCGTTGATGGATGACCCCAGAAGCTGGAGGTCCTTCGCCGCCCTGAAGGTGAACGACCCTGGATCCG